>JAIXOS010000077.1 GCA_027486695.1 Chitinophagaceae bacterium
CTGAAATATTGCCAATTGAAGAGCCAATATCGATTGATGAGATTACTCCTAACTATGTAGTTGAAGAGACACCTAGTGTTATTCCTCCGATACCAACCAAGGAGGTTACACCCGTTATTGAACAACTAGCGGCTGAGCAAGTTGTAAGTAGCCTACCTAATACACAAGCACTTGTATCCTCTCCTATTATTGAGCAAACTGTACATCCAATAACACTTAAATCGAACACCGAAGCCCCTATTTTTATGCCGCAACCTACCCCACAAGTAATTGCAGTGCCCAAAATTGAAGCACCGCTCCCCAAATTAGCAGATAATGCAGGTCGTTTTTCCTATCCGGCACAAGCAGTACCAACAGGCAATGTGGAAATTGTAGAAATGGATAGAATGCGTAAAATTATTGCCAAGCACATGGTGGATAGCAAACAAACAAGTGCGCATGTAACAAGTTTTGCTGAAGCGGATGTAACCAATATGGTACTTTGGAGAGAACGTGTAAAAAATGATTTTGAACGTAGAGAGTCTACCAAAATTACATTCACACCCATGTTTATTGAGTGTATTGTAAATGTACTAAAGCGTTTTCCGTTATTAAATGCATCAATTGATGGCGATAATATTATAATTAAAAAAGATTTCAATATTGGAATGGCAACAGCTTTGCCAAGTGGCAATTTAATTGTTCCTGTTATTAAAGCTGCTGATCAACTTAACATAGTGGGCTTGGCTACAGCCGTAAATGGCTTAGCTAATGCTGCTAGAGAAAGTAGGTTAAAACCAGAAGATACGACCCAAGGTACTTTCACGTTTACCAACATCGGTACTTTTGGTGGATTGATGGGCACACCTATTATCAACCAACCACAAGTTGCAATTGTTTCAGTTGGTAGTATAAAGAAACGGGCTGTGGTGATTGAGGGTGAAAATGGTGATACCATTGGTATTCGTCATATGATGTATTTGTCTCTAAGTTATGATCACCGAATTATTGATGGCATTTTAGGATCTACCTTCTTGGCACAACTAGCAAAAGAAATGGAAAATTGGGATATTAATCGTCAATGGTATAGTTATTTATAGTTTTAGTTCTTTATCTCAAAGCCATCTGAAAAACAGATGGCTTTTTGTTATTTATGCTTAGCATTAATGGTGTTATTTTCGAACAGCTTCTTGTGGCATTTCTTTATTTGATAAACAAGAATTAAGTTTATTATTTTTAAGTAGATAAAATTAGTTGAGGATATGCTGGATAAAAAAAGTAGGATTTTATTAATTGAAGATGAGCCAAAGCTGTGTAAAGTTATTCAGGACGAACTTCAACAACAAGGCTATATTGCCGATATAGCACTCGATGGTTTAACAGCCGAAAAATTTTTCCACAACTACTTATACGATTTAATTCTGTTGGATATTAATTTACCCTTTAAGGATGGTTTATCATTGTGTAAGACATTTAGGGCAGAGAATACCCATATTCCTATAATTATTTTGACGGCCTTAGGCGAAATTCAGGACAAAGTAGATGCATTTGCTTTAGGTGCCGACGATTATATTATAAAACCCTTTCATTTTGACGAGCTTTTTGCTAGATTAAAAGTGTTTTTGAAAAGAGCTGAAAAAATTTCGGAAGAGGCTATCACATTAGATATAGAAGATTTGCATATTGATTTTAGAAATAAGACCGTTTGGCGTAGCAATAAAGAAATTCCGCTTACGGCAAAAGAGTTCGCTTTGTTAGTATTACTGTGTCAAAACAAAGGAAAAGTGATTTCTAAACAAGAGATTCTCGAAAAAGTATGGGACTTAAGCTTTGATACTGGTACCAATACAATTGAAGTGTATATTAGCTTTATTAGAAATAAAATTGATAAGCCATTTGACTCTAAGCTAATTCATACAAAACCTGGATTTGGGTATTATATAAAATAATTACGTTCGTGTGAATCTCAAACTCCGCTTTTCGCTATTGTTTACTTTCTTTGTAGCCATTATCTTGTTGATATCTTCAACAACCATTTACTTTTTGTATTCAAATTATCGAAAAGAAGACTACGCAAGACGCCTAAAACAAGAGGCAATTGGATTTTACAGTGCCTATAAAAATGTGGCACAATTTGGTCTGACTAGAAATAAAGAAATCAATTACTCACACCAAAATTCTATCATTGCCAAGCAAATACTCGTGTTATCTAGCGATGTTCAAATAATCTATAAAAAATCGGATAGCTTACCTACACAATATGAACCTTCGTTTTATAACAAAGTAGCCCAACGAAGAGAACTTGTGTTTAGCCAAGGAATGCGTGAGGGTATTGCAATTTACAACACTGATAGTAAGCAGTTCGTTATCGTTTCTGGTTTCGATAAGTTTGGGTTGGCTAAATTAGCCAATCTTCAAATAATTTTAATAGCCGTATTTGTAGGAGGATTGATTTTTACCGGCTTGTTGAGTTTCTTTTTTGTTCAAAAGGCTTTCAATCCGCTTATTCACTTGAGTCAGCAAATTCAAGAAACAACCGAGTATAATTTGAGTTTACGCGTAGATGAAGCTAATGGCAATGATGAAATACAACAAATAGCACGTAGTTTTAATGCAATGTTAAAACGGCTAAACAATGCTTTTGAAAGCCAAAAAAGCTTTGTTCAGCATGCAAGCCACGAGTTACGTACTCCTTTGGCAACCATGTTATCTCAAACTGAAAATGCTTTAAATAAAAAGCTGACAATTGATGAACATAAAGCTGTTCTTGAATCGCTTAAGGAAGATCAAATAGAACTAATTGCACTTGCCAATTCGTTATTGCTTCTTTCGCAGTATGAAAAAACCGAATTTAATAATGCATGGCCAAGTTACCGAATAGATGAATTGCTCTACGATGCAGTAGCTAATAGCCACAAACTTTTTAAAGATATTATCACTTCAATAGATTTTGTTAATATACCACTTGAAGAAAATCAATTGTTCATTAGGGGAAATGAAACGTTATTAAAATCAGCATTTATTAATTTAATTAAAAATGCTTATTATTATTCCATTGACAAAACAGTAAATATATCTATAGAAATTCTTTCTGAAAATACACTAGCACTTCATTTTATTAATGCAGGTGTTCAAATACAACAAGAAGATATAGATAAAATTATGCAGCCATTTTATCGTGGTGCAAATATTAATAATAGTAAAGGTTTTGGATTGGGATTGTCAATTGTCCAAAGAATTGTACAAGTCCATAAGGGTAATTTTCAATACCATCCGTTAGGTTCGCATAGTAATAAATTTACGATTCTTCTACACTCAAGCGGTTCTTAGTTCTCAAATAGTAAAGGCTTTGAAAATAATTTCCAAAGCCTTTACTATTGCTCAATTCAAATGGATATTGCTATTCTACTGATATATTGGCGTTTTCTGCTTCCTGTTGTTTTACTTCAAAAACAATTTTGTTGTTGTCTTTATCAAAATTAGCAATAAGCACATCTCCTTGCTTGATACTTAAACTTAATATCTCTTCTGCTAAAGGGTCTTCCAAATATTTTTGTATTGCTCGGTGTAAAGGACGGGCACCAAACTGAGAATCATATCCTTTATCGGCAATAAAATCCTTCGCTTCTGGAGTTAATTCTAAACTAAAGCCAAGCGTTTGTAACCGCTTCATCACATTTTTCATCAAAATGTCAATGATATTGAATATGTTTTCCTTGGTTAACGAGTTGAAAATGATTACATCATCTATCCTGTTTAAAAACTCAGGCGAAAAAGTTTTTTTCAAAGCCTTTTCAATAACAGCTTTATTACTTTCTTCTTGATTTTGCATTCTTGCTGCGGTTGCAAAGCCTACTCCATCACCAAATTCTTTCAATTGACGAACACCAATGTTACTCGTCATGATAATAAGGCTGTTTTTAAAATCAATTTTTCTTCCCAAGCCATCTGTTAAAATACCATCATCTAGTACTTGTAATAAGATATTGTAAATATCCGGATGCGCTTTTTCTATTTCGTCAAGTAAAATTACAGAGTAAGGTTTCCTACGTACTTTTTCAGTAAGCTGCCCACCTTCTTCGTAACCCACATAACCGGGAGGGGCTCCAATCAAGCGACTTACAGTAAACTTTTCCATATACTCACTCATATCAATGCGTATGAGTGCATCTTCACTGTCAAAAATATACTTAGCTAGGCTGCGAGCTAGTTCTGTTTTTCCAACTCCTGTAGGGCCTAAAAAAATAAAGGTGCCGATTGGTTTTTTAGGATCTTTAAGACCTACCCTATTTCGCTGAATGGCTTTGGTAACTTTTGAGATGGCATCTTCTTGTCCAATTACCATATTTTTCATGTCATCACCCATACGACGGAGCTTTTCCGTTTCAGCTTGTACCATTCGTTTAACAGGAATACCCGTCATCATACTTACCACTTCAGCAATATTTTCCTCATTAATTGGGTACCGTTTGTTTTTACTTTCCTCTTCCCAAATCGATTTTGCTTTATCTAACTCCTCTCCCAAACGTTTTTCTCTATCGCGCAAGGCTGCTGCTTCTTCAAAACGTTGGCTTTTTACTACCTTGTTTTTTTCATTTTTGACTTCTTCAATTTGTTTTTCAAGCTCCACAATTTCTTCAGGAACATTAATGTTTTTTAAGTGTACCCTTGCTCCTACTTCATCAAGCACATCTATGGCTTTATCTGGCAATAACCTATCTGTCATATACCTATCGCTCAATTTTACACATGCTTCTATTGCTTCATCATCGTACAATACGTTGTGATAATCTTCGTATTTGCTTTTAATATTCGTTAATATTTGAATGGTTTCGTCTACCGTTGGTGGTTCAACCATTACTTTTTGAAAACGCCTGTCTAATGCACCGTCCTTTTCAATAAACTGACGGTATTCATCTAAAGTACTTGCGCCAATGCATTGCAATTCGCCCCTTGCCAATGCAGGTTTAAATATGTTGGAAGCATCTAACGAGCCACTTGCACCACCTGCGCCAACAATTGTGTGTATTTCATCGATGAATAAAATAACATCCCTGTTTTTTTCTAATTCGTTCATAATGGCTTTCATCCGCTCTTCAAATTGTCCGCGGTATTTAGTACCTGCTACCAAGGCTGCTAAATCTAAACTTATTACGCGCTTATCAAACAGCACCCGGCTAACTTTGCGTTGAATAATGCGTAATGCCAAACCTTCTACAATAGCCGTTTTACCCACACCCGGTTCGCCAATAAGGATGGGATTGTTTTTTTTGCGTCGAGATAAAATTTGAGAAACCCTTTCAATTTCTTGTTCACGTCCTACAATTGGATCTAACCCTCCTGATTCTGCAATTTTCGTAATGTCACGACCAAAGTTGTCTAGTACGGGTGTTTTACTTTTGGTATTTGCGGCGTTTCCTTTTGCTTGCCCTGCTCTTGATTGAGAAAAACCACCTTTTTTCTCTTGGTCAAATTCGTCTTCATCGCCTTCGGAAAACTCACTTTGCGGATTAAAAGAAGCAGTTCCTCCGCTTCCTTGTGGTGGGGTACTTCCTACTTTACCTAACTCAATTCTAAATGAATCGTAGTCTATTTCAAATTGGTTCAAAATTTGGGTGGCAATATTTTCCTTGTTTTTCAGAATGCTAAGCATCAGGTGTTCTGTTTCTACTAATGGGCTACGCAAACTTTTTGCCTCTAAAACAGTTACCCTAATCACTTTTTCGGCCTGTTTGGTTAATGGCAAACTATTAATGTTGGCGATTATTTTACCTGTTTTATCTTTTACCGCCATTTCAATTTCTTTGCGCAGTTCATATAGGTCTACATGAAGTTGCTGCAAAATTTTAATGGCCGTATTTTCACCATCTCTAATAAGCCCAAGTAGCAAATGCTCTGTGCCAATAAAATCATTGCCCAATCTTAAAGCTTCTTCCCTACTAAAAGAAATGATTTCCTTTACTTGTGCTGAAAAATTATTATCCATATCTAAAAGTTATTGGTGTATAGTACAATTATAACGAATAATTTTGAGCAAAGTTTCTGTACATTTATACACACTTGTTAATGATTTGTTTTTTTATGAAAGTCAATTTTGATACCAAAGAAAAATTTACCGTAATTACGCCCTTGGAACCTAGTATTTATGACAATATGACCGACGAATTGCTGAAACACATAGATACGTACGGCAATACTCCCCCTTTTAATGTCGTCATCAATTTAAAGCAAGTTAAGTATATTGATAATGCAGTAGCAGAGCAAATTATGCAGAAACAGCAATTTTTTTATGAAAATAGCAGAAGTTTTGTTGTTTGTGAAGTGGACGAAGCAGTAGATGCAATTTTAGAAAAATTGGAATTAATTGATCTCATGAATATTACCCCAACCGAAAGCGAAGCGTGGGATATTGTGCAAATGGAAGAAATAGAACGCGAATTACTTGATGATGAAGATGTTACATTTGAAAGTTAGTAGTTTGTAAAATATTAGAACCCTTTTCGGATGGTTCTTTCCACATAATAAAAACACCACAATCGCTTACAGTATCTTTCTTTTATTTGTATCTTTCACGCCCTTCGTCATTTTTTTAAATTGTATAATGATATGCTTGGTGTTACTATTCTAGGAAATAACTCCGCAATACCTGCGCACGACCGGCACCCTACTGCTCAAATATTAACCTTGCATAACGAATTGATATTGATAGATTGTGGCGAAGGAACGCAAGTGCAAATTGCTAAATATAAAATTAAATACAATAAAATAAATCACATATTCATTTCTCATTTGCATGGAGATCATTATTTTGGACTGATTGGTCTCATTACAAGTTGGGGACTCATGAACCGAGACCATGATTTGCATTTGTATGCGCCGCCATTATTGAAGAATATAATTGATTTACAATTAACGGCTGCTTCTACTAGTTTGCCTTACAATCTTATTTTTCATCCTTTGGGAAGTAACGGTATCATTGCCGACGAAGCAAATTTTACAGTTGAAAGTTTTTCTACCAAACATAGAATTCCTTGTTGGGGTTTCATTTTTCGTGAAAAAAAGCGATTAAGAAGATTGATTTTAAAAGAAGCACTTAAATACAATATTGCCGAAAGTACGTTTGCAAATTTGCAAAAAGGGGAAGATGTATTTAACAGAGCTGGCGAATTGATTAAAAATGCAACAGTTACAACATCGAATACTGCTGCTAAAAGTTATGTTTTTTGTGGTGATACCAAATATGATGAATCGTTAATTGATATAGTGAAAAATACGCAATTAATGTACCATGAAACTACCTATTTAAAAAACCTAAACGAAAAAGCTACTATGCGATTTCATAGCACCACCGAACAAGCTGCTACATTAGCCGCAAAAGCCGGGGTACAACAATTAATTATTGGTCATTTTAGTAGCAACTACAGTAATTTGGACGAATTTGTAACGGAATCGAGAGCGGTGTTTCCGAATACACATTTAGCACTCGAAGGTTTAACTTTTAGGTTGTAATTACCCACTTTGAAAGAACTGAGTGTTTAGCAAGAAGGTTACTAAGAAAAAAAAGATTCAAAATATTGATATATGAAAATTCGTTTTTGTTGTTTGTTGTGTGTCATCATTACTGTAGCATGTAATTATCCAAATACAGAAAACAACAACACCTCTTCATCTGTGAGTAGTAATGTACCGGCTACTTTGAACTACAATATAGTAAACGTATATCCGCACGACACCGCAGCATTTACTGAGGGATTAGAATGGCGCAACAATGTTTTGTACGAAAGTACAGGCAACAAAGGCAAAAGTAAATTGGCTAAGGTGTCCCTGACAGATGGTAAGGATTTAAAACGGATTGATTTGGCAAAAGAGTTTTTTGGCGAAGGGATTACCATTTTAAACAGTAAAATATACCAACTTACCTATCAAGAAAACAAGTGTTTTGTTTACGATTTAAATACGTTTTCCAAAATTGGCGAGTTTGCTTACGAAGGGGAAGGCTGGGGCATGACGAATGATGGCAAAAATTTGATTATGACAAATGGCAGCAATAATTTATATTTTAGAGATGCCGCCACGTTTAAAATTTTGAATATTGTTGGTGTTTCCGACAACAACGGAGCGCTTTCTTCTATTAATGAACTTGAGTATATAAATGGTTTTGTATTCGCCAATGTGTGGATGACCAATAAAATTGTAAAAATTGATATTCAAAGTGGCAAAGTGGTTGCACAAGCCGATTTTACGGGTTTACTTGAAAAATACGCACCCGACTATGCAAAGCGTGTAGATGTGCTAAATGGTATTGCTTATGATAGCGTAGGACAACGTTTTTTTATTACAGGAAAACTATGGCCAAAATTGTTTGAAGTAAAAATGTAATTTAATTTCATTGGATTAGCTCCATCATCCATCTCGCAATTCCATAACATTATTTACAAATCCTTTATTCGTTTTACTGCAAGTGGCATCATAAAACCAATACCAATTAAGCTTTTTGTTTGTAATGCGGCCGACTTACCATTTTTACCGAAAATACGTACATTATCATCGTAAATTAAATCCAAACTGTAAGTAGCAGAGAATAATTTATTGATTTTGAATGAAAATTGGTTGGTCATAAATAGGTTAATATTTTGAGGATTGTTCTTATAATTGCTGAATAAATCCAAACGACCTTTATAATTGACGTTTTTGGCAATAACATTATTGTAATTGAATGTAGCAAACGCCCCCATCTGATTAATTGAGTTTTTTCCACTATCTACACCGTATGCTTTTTGTCTTGCTAATATATTATTGGCAACAATTACCCATCTAGAGGTAATTGGCGAAAGGAACATTGAAAATTTATAGCTTGGCTTAAAATCGGTACCTACCGACATAATTACGTATGCCGGTGCCAAAAATGAAGAAGAAAAAGTAGATACACCTCCAGGAAAAGTGTAACCATCAAAAAATTGAGAACGAAAATTAAATAATCCGGAAACATACCAAGTACCTAATGTATCAACAATGTAGCCGTACTTGCTTAAAAAATCAAAACGGTCGTCGTTTTTTCTACTTCCCAAACTTGTAGTTTGTACATAACCTAAATTTACATCTAAATTATTGTCCCAAACATGTCTTTTTTCTTTGAAATAAACAAAATAGTTAAAATAAGAACCTATTGCCAAGGAAAAATTATCCCCCCCCGCTGCCCAATTACTCAAACTTCCCTGCGACATATTGAAACTCACCAATCCACCCTTTTTCATTTTCCAAACTGCTGTGTCGGCATCTTTTTTAATGCTACGGCTCGTTTCCTTCCTTAAATTATTCAATACTATTTCTTGTGCCGAAGTAGTAATTACACACAATACCATCAGTACAACATACAAAGCTGCCTTCATTTACCAATTTTTTGAGTGCAAAAATAGAAAGAACTGATAAAATTAAAGCATATTCGGGCTGCCAAAACGACATATCCGCTTGCTTTTACTTATTTTTGCCCACTAAATTTATTTTACTACAATGGAACTACTTGATTTAGACAGCAAAGTACATGACGAAACCAAACAAGGCCAAGCATATGCTCCATTTGCAAACGATGTTAATGTATACTCCAAACATTTTTATATAGAAAGTTATGGCTGCGCCATGAATTTTAGCGATAGCGAAATTGTAGCTTCCATTCTCAATAAAGAGGGTTATGGGGCTACTAAAAACCACGAAGAAGCACAGCTTATTTTATTAAATACTTGTTCGATAAGAGAAAAGGCCGAACAAACCATTAGGAAAAGACTCACAGAATTTAGAAAAACCAAAGAACAAAAAAATGGTTTACTCATTGGTGTTTTGGGATGTATGGCTGAAAGATTGAAATCGAAACTTTTAGAGGAAGAAAAATTGGTAGATATTGTAATTGGGCCGGATGCTTATCGTAGTTTGCCCGATTTAATTAAGATGGCAGAAACGGGGCAAAAGGGAGTTAACGTTTTGCTAAGTAGAGAAGAAACCTATGCCGATATAGCTCCTGTGCGTTTAGATTCCAATGGCGTAAGTGCCTTTATTTCTATCATGCGTGGGTGTAACAATATGTGTAGTTTTTGTGTAGTGCCCTTTACGCGTGGCCGCGAAAGGAGCCGCGATGTTTACTCAATAGTAGCCGAAGCCAAGGAATTGTTTGAGAAGGGATATCGGGAGGTTACCCTGCTTGGTCAAAATGTGGATAGTTATCATTGGGTAGACGATACCAACAACCAAACCGTCACTTTTGCCATGCTATTAGAAAAAATTGCTTTGGTATCGCCTTTGTTGCGGGTACGCTTTAGCACCTCACATCCCAAAGATATTACTGACGATGTTTTGTTTACCATGGCTAAACACCGTAACATATGTAAATACATTCATTTACCTGTACAAAGTGGTAGCAGCCGTATTTTACAATTGATGAACCGTACTTACTCCAAGGAGTGGTATATGGCCAAAGTAGATAGAATTAAAGAAATAATGCCCGATTGTGGTATCAGTGCCGACATCATCGCAGGTTTCTGTACCGAAACGGAGGAAGACCATCAAGAAACCCTTGCTGTAATGCAGCATGCACAGTACGACTATAGTTATATGTACTTTTACAGTGAGCGACCGGGAACCTTAGCTGCTAAACGATTTGAGGACGATGTGCCCGAAGCAATAAAAAAAAGAAGGCTGCAAGAAATTATTGAACTACAAAACAGAATGTCGCTCGAAAGCAATCGCCAAGATCTTGGTAAAGTATTTGAGGTATTGGTGGAGGGTGAAAGTAAGCGAACAAGTACCGATTTGAAA
>JAIXOS010000334.1 GCA_027486695.1 Chitinophagaceae bacterium
AACGTGTAGACGAAGGTTTTAGTTCTACCGGTAGAGGCTTTTTGAATGATATTACTACTTATAATGCTCTTTCAGCTTCTGATGTTACCAAAGCTACCACCGGAGATGTATCTTCTTACAAAAACGATAGAACATTAGCTTCATTCCTAGGTCGTATCAATTATTCTTATTTAGGCAAGTATTCCATAACCGCTTCTGTAAGAAGAGATGGCGCTTCCGTTTTTGGAGCAAACAATAAATGGGCTAATTTCCCAGCAGTTAGTGCTTCTTGGAGATTGAGTAAAGAAGCCTTTATGGCCAACCAAAAAGTAATTAACGATTTGAGCGTACGGGTTGGATATGGTAAAACGGGTAACCAAGGTGGATTAGATCCATTAAAATCAGTTGAGCTTGCTTCACAAACAGGATCAGCTTATTTCTTAGGCAATTTAATTCCGGTGTTTGCTATCAACCAAAATGCCAATCCCGATTTGAGATGGGAAACCAAACAACAAACCAACTTTGGTGTAGATTTCTCTGCCTTTAACAAAAGGTTAAGTGGTACAGTTGATTATTTCATTGGTAATACCAACGATTTATTGTTTACATACAATGTACCACAACCACCATTTCCTGCCCCTACCATATATGCAAATATTGGTAGCATGCAAAACAAAGGGGTAGAAGTTACCCTAAATTATCAATTGGTAAAAACTAATGACTTGACGATTTCGCTTGGCGGCAACGTTACATTTATTAAAAATACCATTAAAGAATTAAGCGGTTCGTATCGCGGCATTGCTTTAAATACAGATACCGTTAGATGGGGTTCAGGTGGTACAACCGGTGTTTCATCATCAGATAATGGCATTTCGTATTTAATGAAAGGTTTCAGCTTAGGTACCTTTATGTTGTACAGACACGTTGGCGTGGATGAAAACGGCAACCAAATATTGAACGACATCAACAAAAATGGTCTTACGCCACTGACAGCTACCGCCGGCGATATTGGTGATAGAAGTGCGGATAGAGTAGTGGTTGGCCAAGCGCTACCCAAATTTACTATCGGGTTTACACCAAGCGTATCGTATAAAAATTTAGATATCAGTATGGTTTGGCGTGGTGCATATGGCCACAAAGCCTACAATGCATTTAGAGCCACTTTAAGTTCTCTGAGTCAAATTGGTCAAAGTAATGTGTTAAAAACAGCCTTAAAAGACAACTTTACCAATGTTTCTGTAGCCTCTGATTATTGGTTAGAAAATGCTTCTTGGACTCGATTAGAAAACTTTACTATAGCCTATAGAATTCCTACTAGCAAATTAAAATACATCAGCAGCTTAAAACTATCCTTAACAGGTCAAAACCTATTGGTTATCACCAAATATTCAGGTCTAGATCCTGAACTTAGAACCGATGGTGGTAATTCATTTGGTATTGATGGGGGTATTTTCCCTCGTACCCGAAATGTAGCGTTTGGCATCAATGTAAATTTTAAATAACCATAGAAAAAAATAAATTATGAAAAAAATATTTTCATCATTAGTAGTGCTTTCTGTTTTGGTAACGGGTTGTACCAAACTAAACGAAGGCGTTTACGATCAACAGGTGGCATCCGATTTTTATGCTACACCCGTGGGCATTAATTCCGCTTTGGCCGATTTGTATGGCGAAATGCGTGGCGATTGGGGCGGAAAAGGCATTGCTGGCGCTGACAGAGGTTGGTACGATTTAAACGAAACTTGTACCGACGAAATGATGCTGCCCACACGTAGCAACGGTGCGTGGGACGACAATGGAATTTGGCGTCAAATGTATTTGCACCAATGGACAGAAAGTCAAGAGTTTATTGGCAATACATGGAATTGGCTGTACCGTGCAGTTACAAAATCTAATTTGGCTGTTCGCCTATTGACCGATGCAAATGCTGCACCAACAAGAATTGCAGAAGCAAAAGTATTGCGCGCTTATTTTTATTATATGTTGATGGATGGTTGGGGAAATATTCCTTTCTACACAACAAACAACCTTACACCCGACAAAATACCGCAAACCAATAGAAAAGTAATCTACGATTTTGTAGAAAGCGAGCTAAAAGCAAACGTTGGTTTGTTGTCAGAAACTATAGACGGCGAATATTATGGTCGCTTCAATAAATGGGCAGGTTTTGCTTTCTTAGCCAAATTGTATTTGAATGCAGGTGTATATACAGGTACACCTAAATGGAGCGAGGCTGTAGCGGCTTCTGATTCTGTAATCAAAGGCGGTTTTGATTTAGTTCCCAATTATTTTGACGCTTTTGGTGATAGATGTAACTCTAAAGAAACATTGTTAGCCATTTTCATCAATGCCAACACGGCACCACGTAATATCATTGGTATTAGAACATTAGCAGGTCAACAAGGACAAGCGATGTTTGGTATAGATACTTGGAATGGAGCCACTGCACACCAAGATTTTGTAAACAAATATGCTAACAACGATGCCCGAAAAGCACAGTGGTTAGTAGGTGCCCAACCTGGAGGAATTAGTTATGATTTGAACATTGCTTCCCTAACCAATGCCGGTGTACTAGAAGGAGCTAGAAATAGTAAATTCTTACCAGTATTGCCTCTTGCAGGTAATGGTTCTGCGTCGAACGATTTTCCTATTTTCCGCTTTTCCGATGTATTGCTTACAAAAGCAGAAGCCTTGTTAAGGGTAAATGGTTCTACAGCAGAGGCTAAAAACTTATATGATAGAGTTAGAAACCGTGCAGGTTTACCAGTAAGTACTGCTGCGCCTACGTTAACAGATATCTACGACGAAAGAGGCCGCGAATTGTGTTGGGAAGGTCATAGAAGACAAGATATGATTCGTTTCGGTACCTTCTTAAAGGCGCACGATTTTAAAACGGTTAGTCCTGGCGAAGCCACTAGAACCATCTTCCCAATTCCTACAAATGCATTGGCTACCAATCCAAACTTGAAGCAAAATCCTGGTTATTAATCGTTAATACTAAAAAAATATACAATGAAAAAGATACTTTCCCTCTCACTAATATTGTCGGTATTTATATTGGCAATGATTGGATGTAAGAAAGATAGCGTTACTGCTACCGGTTTTGATGGTAATGCTATTGATAATTACGATTTGGTACAAGTTACCAATGCCAACCCCAATATGTTTGTTACATTTGGTTTAACTGGCGATAAATACGATAGCGTAGTTGTATATGTGTACCCTCAAGGTACTAGTGCTGCTAAAGCTGTAACAAAAAAAGTAATTAAGTCAGTTAGTACCGTAAAAACGGATGTAGTAACTAGCATTCCCTTTCCTTCCACCGCAGCTGCCCCAACGGGTATTTATACTGTTGATGTGAACATGTATAGCGGTTCATCAGTAAAAAAACAACAAGTTTACCAAGTAAATTTGCAAAACAATCAAACACAGGAGTTTTGCGACTTGCCAACTACTGATTTGCCGGCAGGTACCAATACTTGGATAAAATTGTATTCTACATTGCCCGTACCTCCTACCGACGATGTGTATATTACGGGTAGTTTTGAAGCAGATAATGGTGGTGGGGGCAACTGGACAGGGGGAGCTAGTAAATTTAAAATGACTCGCCTAAGCAGTACTTGTTTTTATATAGCACTAAACCTTACTACTGCTCACGAATTTAAATTTACCAACGGATCTTGGCCTACCGAATCTTTGCTAAATGATGGTGGTACACCTGAAAACGCAAAATGGAATGGCAAACCGGTGCAAACTTTTATCCGCTATAATTGGAAAGGTAAAACCATTGTAAACCAACCTTTAATTGGCAATGCACAAGCCCTGCCCAACAATGGTATCAAGTTTGGTGCAATGTCGGTTGTAGCAGATGTTTATACACTATTGGATACAGCACAGTATTTTTTAGTAAAAAAAGGTGCTTCGCTAACTGATAAAACCTACCCAATGTACCGTATTTCGGGTACTACAAAAGTAGTAGGTGCAGTTCCCAAAGAGGCGGGTGCACAGTACTACATTGTGCGCGGTGGCAAAGTAGGTGTTTCGCTTTATGGATTTGATAAAACTGTCGCTTGGGATGGTAAAACCAATCCCGTATCTGTAAAAACACCGTTTTTCAAAGGCGATGCCGGAATTCAGGGTGTACCAGCAAATTTGTTTATAGTAGGAGATGCTACGCCGGGTAGTTGGGATAACCCAGTGCCTGTACCTTCACAACAATTTACAAAGGTACCCAATACCAATACTTTTGAACTAACGCTTACGCTTAATGCAGGAGCATCGTATTTGTTCTTGCCAGTAAATGGCGATTGGGGTCATAAATTTGGTGGAAAAGAAAAAACGGGTGGTCCCTTATTGGCCGATAACGAAGTGCCAGGTTCTAACACACCATCTCCAGATGTAAAGGGTTTGTATAAGATTACGGTAGACTTTGAAAAAGAAGTATACACAGTTACCAAACTATAACCATAAATCAATCATAGTAATCGCTTTTACAAAGGCTGTCCCATTTATTGGGACAGCCTTTTTTGGTTATACCAATTGAGTTGATTGGTATAACCAAAAAAGGCTACCTGCATTTGTACTTTCTTTTCAATTACATTTACACCCTAACAGTTTAGTTTATGCTTTATTCAATGACCGGTTTTGGAAGAACAGAACAAACAATTGGCGAAAAGTTGTTTGTAGTAGAAATCAAATCGCTAAATGGTAAACAATTCGACTTGCGATTGCAAATTCCGGCTTTGTTAAAACCTTACGAATTTGAAATACGCAATTTGTTAAGCGAAGCTTTAGAGCGGGGAAGTGTAGAATGTATCATCTCTGTAAAATACAATGGAGCAGCCAAACCCGTAAGTGTTAATACCGACCTGCTAAAGGCTTATTATCAATCGGTTATTACAGTTGCCAACGAGCTTGGTGCCGATGCCACCCAACTGTTATCTGCCATTTTGCGGCTGCCCGAAGTGGTAACCAATACCACCGAAACCGTAGACGAACAAGAGTGGCTGGTGTTAAAAAAGGCAGTACAACAAGCTACTGCTCTACTGCAACAGCACCGTGTGCAGGAAGGCAAATCCATAGAAACCGATTTGTTACATCGATTGCACAATATAGAACACCATCAGGCCATTATTGCACAACTTGAGCCTAAACGACGCGAAAAAATTCGAGAAAATTTGCTGAAACTGCTTGCCGAAAAAGTAGGGAAAGAAAATTACGATCAAAATAGGTTGGAACATGAATTGATTTATTATATTGAAAAAATTGATATCAGCGAAGAACAAGTGCGCTTGCATAACCACTGTGTGTATTTCAGAAATATTTTGCAAGAACAAGCCACCTCTAAAGGGAAAAAATTATCCTTTGTATTGCAAGAGTTTGGCCGCGAAATCAATACTACAGGAAGTAAAGCCAATGATGCCGATATCCAAAAGTCAGTAGTATTAATGAAAGACGAGTTGGAAAAGCTGAAAGAGCAAATATTAAACGTTTTATAAAAAATTAATTGATTACAAGTACGTGCAAGCGTACTTTTGTTGTATATAAAATTACTTGCTGTATGAATAAGGTTTGGATGCTACTAATCAGTATTTGTGGCACTTGGGCGGCTACACAAGCCCAAAAGATAGATTCTATGATGGGCGTTTATGCCGAAAAATTTCCGCAAGAAAAAATTTATTTCCATTTCGATAAAGGTATCTATAGCCTTGGCGAAACCATCTGGTTCAAGGGCTACTTGGTGGCTGATGTACAACCCTCTTATTGGAGCAAAAATTTGTACACCGATTGGTACGATGCCGATGGTAAATTGATGGCACACCAATCTGCACCTATTTACGACGCCTCCGTAAGAGGACAGTTTGCAATACCGAAAGACTATAAGGGTAAAGTGCTTCGCGTTAAGGCTTACACCCAATGGATGCTTAATTTTGATACCGCTTTTTTGTTCAATAAAATAATTACTGTCGATCAGCCTACATTGGCCATTAAGACCGATACAGTAGCACCAAAAGCCAATATCTATTTTTTCCCCGAAGGCGGCAACTTGGTACAAAATGTAGAAAGTAGAATAGCCATCAAAGTAACTACACCTTCCGGAAAGCCCGTAAAAGCAAAGGGTATCATTAAAAATGCCGCAGGAAACCCTATCGATTCCTTCGAAACCGAGCACGATGGCATGACTTCTTTTTCAATGGTACCCGTACCCGACGAAGTGTATACTGCACATTGGACGGATGAATGGAAAAAACCACATGCCACTAATTTACCTGCTGCACAGCCGCTAGGAATTGTGTTGCAAGTAAAACCACTTTCTACCAAAGTACTGTTTGTAGTAAAACGACAAGCCAACCTGCATCCTGCTTTTGGCCAATTAAATGTAATTGCACACTTTAACCAAAACCTAGTATACAAATCCAAAATCAATTTTACCAAGTCTACCTCTGTAATGGGCGAAGTGCCAATTAAAGATTTGCCTTCCGGAATGTTACAAATATCTGTTTTTGATGCCAATTGGTTGCCTGTAGCCGAAAGGGTGGCATTTGTAAATACCCAAAACTACTTGTTGCAGCCCGATGTAAACATCTTGAAAAAAGGACTGTCTAAAAGAGAAAAAAATGTGCTCGAAATACATGTGGCCGATACCATTCCTTGCAATATGAGCTTGGCAGTAACCGACGCAGAAGTGCCTGCCGATACGGCCAACAATATTGTTGCCCACTTGCTGCTCAATAGCGAAGTAAAAGGATATATTCACCAACCGGCATATTATTTCAGTAGCAACAATGATGACGTAAAACAACACCTTGATTTGGTAATGCTTACCAATGGATGGCGTAGGTTCAATTGGGAGGCTTTGGCAAAACAGCAAATGCCCGACATAAAATTTGCTCGCGATACCGATTTTTTACAAATTAAAGGAAAGGTTTTTGGTCATGCCTTTGAGCGTAGAGCCAATCTGATGATTAATTTGGTTTTACAATCTAAAGACAGTACAAAACAATTTTTATTTTTGAACGTGGCTAAAAATGGCGACTTTACCCAACGTGGGGTACTTTTTTACGATACCATTAAAGCATTTTACCAGTTCAATGGCGATAAACGATTAACCGATATTGCAACCGTTGCTATCAAAAATGGTTTAATTGATGCACATCAAGAACGCTTACAGCCACTTAAAAATTACGAGTATTTGCTACCCAACCCGGCTATAATTGAACGTACCCGCTTTTTTGCAAAAGAACAAGAACGCATCAACAAATTATTAAAAGCGCAACAGCTAGATGAAGTAACGGTATCTACCAAAGTAAAATCAGCCGTTGATAAGTTAGATGCGCAATATAGCTCCGGTTTTTTTGCCGGTGGCGATAGCTACCAATTCGATTTGAACGATGACCCTTTTGCAGCAGCTGCACAAGATATCTTCGGCTTCTTGCAGGGCCGTGTGGCAGGACTACAAATCAATAATACCGGAGCCGAAACCACTTTGTCGTGGCGAGGTGCCACCCCCGATTTGTATTTGAACGAAATGGTTACCGATGCAGATCAATTGCGTACCATTCCGGTAAGCGATATTGCCTATTTAAAAGTATTCCGGCCTCCATTTTTTGGCAGTTTTGGCGGTGGCGCAGGCGGTGCTATTGTTGTTTATACCAAAAAAGGAAGCGATGTGAAATTTACACCCGGACAAGGAATGGGTTTCATACTCCTGCCTGGCTATACCAAATACAAAGAATTCTTTAGCCCCAATTACGATGCCAATCCTTCTACCGAAACCGATGTGCGCACTACTTTGTTGTGGAAGCCCTATGTGCTTACCTACAAAAAAAACCAAACAGTTAAAGTAGAGTTTTATAACAACGACGTAAGTAAAAAATTAAGAATCGTATTGGAAGGTATCAATGCCGATGGCAAATTGGTGCACATTGAAAAAATGATTGAGTAGTGGTATATGAACTTAAAAAACACGATAAAATTGATAGCGGCATTTAGACTGTAATTGACTATTAGCTTATTGATAGCCTCAATAGGTGTTCCTCCTAGTTCCCAAAGTTGAACGGTGCCAACGCCCATTCAGCTCTATAAGTGTTCCCGGCGTTTGGCTCATACTATACAAAAGGCTACCATGTAGCCGCAAAAAACAATAACAATAGGGCAGTATTTATTGGGTTATTGGCTTTTTATGTGGGCTGGTAAAGGGCTTTGTTGTCCATTCATCCCAAATTGCAACAAATGCCCATGTTTTCTATTTACCTTCATCGCAAAATTTACCAACAACAGTGGTAGGTAATTGTCAATTATGCGAATACACGTATCTGCTTTATTAATGGCCGTAAGTTTTTTTACTGCTTGTAAGTCAAAAAACAGTAGCAATACGGCTACTCCTCCCAACAAAAATGCCCCCTCCATAGTAGATGTGGTGGTAGCAGCACCCATGGTTACCAATACCAAGGTGGAAGTGAATGGCACAGTGGTGGCTTCCGATATGGTGGAGCTACACCCCGAAATTGCTGGTAAAATCACCTTTTTACATTGGCCCGAAGGTACAGTGGTAACCAAAGGCACTGTTTTGGCTCGCTTGAACGATGCCGATTTGCAAGCACAGTTACAAAAAATCAAAGTGCAAACCACCTTGGCCGAACAAACGGAAGCACGCATGCGCAAGTTGCTTTCCATCAATGGCGTCAATGTGGCCGACTACGACGTTGCACTGAATCAGTTAAATACACTCAAAGCCGATGCCGGCATTGTACAGGCACAAATTGATAAAACCGTTATTCGTGCGCCATTCACGGGTGTACTTGGTTTGCGTAGTATCAGTTTAGGGGCTTATGTTTCGGCAACAAATGCACTAGGTACCATTCAACAAATACATCCCTTAAAAGTAGATTTTGCCGTACCCGATGTTTATGCCTCGTATATACAAAAAGGCAAGTTGGTACAATTGCAAACCTTACAGCAATTACCTGCCATAACTGCCGAAATAGTGGCTACTCAGCCTCAAGCCGATCCAGGCACACGCAATATCATGGTGCGGGCTTTGGTAAAAGGCGGCACATTACAACCGGGTGCTTTTGTAAAAGTTTTATTACCCCAAAGTAGCCAAAATGCCATTTTGGTACCTAGTAGTTGCATTATTCCCGATGCACGATCTAAGCAAATGATTGTAGTTAAAAACGGTAAAGCGCAGTTTGTAAAAGTCACTACCGGCACACGCAATGCGGGATTGGTACAAATAACCAGCGGCATACAAACGGGCGATAGCGTAGTGGTTACTGGTGTATTGTTTGTGCGCCCAAATCAACCCGTGAAAATTCGAAGTATCAAAAAAGTGGAACAATTTAATAATGAATAATGGTAGAAGCGCATCGCTAGTACTTAGGTGGTCTTTGGTCCCGCTGTTCGCTGCAAGTCCGGCACAAAGCAAGGCACAAACCCTCACCGGGCTATCCGCTGCCATCGGGGCTATTTTGTTAGCATTTGTAGCTTTTATCGGCATTTAAACCGGTTGATTTTTATTAAAATATTCAATAAATAGTTTGTGTAAATGAATATATCCGAATTGTCGCTCCGCCGTCCAGTTTTAGCAACGGTTATGAATATTGCCATTGTTTTATTTGGTGCCGTGGGTTACACATTTTTGTCTATACGGGAGTATCCTGCTATTGATCCTCCAACCATTAATGTGCGTACGGCTTATGCGGGTGCCAATGCCGATGTAATCGAAAGCCAAATAACCGAGCCCATTGAAAAGTCGATTAATGGTATTCAAGGTATCAAAAGCATTACTTCTTCAAGCGCACAGGGAAACAGTAATATTACGGTTGAGTTCAACGTAGGGGAAAATTTGGAGGCAGCAGCCAACGATGTACGCGACAAAGTAGGGCAAGCAATACGCTTATTGCCACAAGATATAGATGCGGCTCCGGTGGTAACGAAGGCTGATGCTAATGGCGAATTTATTGTGTTAATGGCTTTGCAAAGCCGCTCAAAAGGCTTGATAGAGCTGAGCGACTATGCCGAAAATGTATTGCAAGAACGTTTACAAACCATACCCGAAGTAAGTAGTGTGGGTATTATTGGACAAAAGCGACCAAGCATGAAAATTTGGGTAAATCCCGAAAAAATGAATGCCTACGGTGTAGCATTTACCGATATTAAAACCGCATTGGCCAAAGAAAATGTGGAAGTGCCTTCGGGCAAAATTTATGGTACCAATACCGAATTAACCATTCGGGCATTGGGTAGGTTGACGACCGAAAAAGATTTTGCCGATTTAATTTTGTTACAAAATGCCAATGGCTTGGTGCGTCTTAGCGATGTTGCACAAGTGGAAATTGCGCCCGAATCGGACGAATCTAGTTGGCGTTTAAATGGCTTGCCTGCTGTTGGTTTAACCATCATTCCGCAGCCGGGAGCCAATTACATTAAAATAGCCGACGAATTTTATAAACGCCTTGCTGAAATACAAAAAACACAAAAAGGCGATATCGAAATGACCACCCTTATTGATAGTACGAAAAATGTACGAAGGAGTATTGCGGAAGTAGAAGAAACTTTGCTTATATCGTTCAGTTTGGTTGTGTTGGTTATTTTTGCTTTTTTTCGTAATTTTTTAATCGCTGTTCGTCCATTAATTGACATTCCCATTTCGTTGGTGGCCACTTTTTTTGTCATGTATTTGGCTGGTTTTTCCATCAATGTATTAACCCTTTTGGGTATTGTATTGGCAACAGGCTTGGTGGTAGACGACGGAATTGTGGTTACAGAAAATATTTTTCGAAAACTAGAGGAAGGTCTCCCCATTCGCAAAGCAGCATTGGAAGGCAGTAAAGAAATTTTCTTTGCCGTAATTGCTACGTCCATTACGTTGGCGGTTGTGTTTTTGCCGGTTATTTTTTTACAAGGATTTGTGGGTAGTTTGTTTCGCGAATTTGGCATTGTAGTAGCAGGTGCGGTGTTAATTTCTGCATTTGTGTCGCTGACTATTACACCGGTTCTCAATGTATACCTTAACCGAAAAAAGGCCGGTCACGGATGGCTGTACAACAAAACAGAACCTTTTTTCAAAGGCATGGAAAGCAAATACCAATGGTTGTTGGAACAATTCTTAACCATTCGATGGGTGGCTTGGGTATTGGTAGTAGCGTGTGTGGCCATCATTTATGTTGTAGGTAATAACCTGCAAACCGAATTGGCACCAATGGAAGATAAAAACAGTGTCCGGTTGTCTATCACAGGACCGGAAGGTGCTAGTTATAACTATATGACCGAAGTAGGTGAGCAGTTAACCAATTATTTATTAGATTCTGTTCCTGAAAGGCAATTTGCATTCACTGCAATACCCGGTTTTAATGCGGCAAGTGGGGTTAATTCGGGTTTTGGTAGGATAGGACTTGTGCCCGCAGCCGATCGCAAACGGTCACAAACCGAGATCGCCAAAGAGTTGGGCAAAAAATTGGGTAAACTCAATAAAGTACGCATATTTCCTATCGAAGAACAAACCATATCGGTGGGTTTAAACAGTCGTGGATCGCTGCCGGTACAGTTTATTTTGCAAAACTTGGATTTTGAAAAATTAAAAACAACCATTCCTAAGTTTTTAGATGAAGCACGAAAAAACAAAACCTTTCAAAATGTAGATGTTAACTTGAAATTCAATAAGCCTGAGTTAGAATTGAAAATAGATCGCCTAAAAGCCCGCGATTTGGGATTGAATATCAGCGATGTGGCAGATGTAGTACAAAGTGCTTTTAGCGGTCGCCGATTGGCCTATTTTATCATGAATGGAAAGCAATACCAAGTTATTAGTCAAGTAGTATTGGCCGATAGGCAAACACCTGCCGATATCACCAAATTGTACGTGCGTAACAACAAGGGCGTTAATATTCCATTGAGTACCGTGGTGCTTTTGGAAGAAACGAGCTCGCCGCCCACTTTGTATCACTACAACCGATTTAAGGCGGCCACTATTTCTGCCTCCCTTGCCGAAGGAAAAACCATTGGCGATGGTGTAATGGCCATGCAGCAAATAGCGGATAAATTGCTCGACGATAGTTTTCAAACGTCTTTGAGTGGCCCCTCTCGCGATTATGCGGAGAGTAGTAGCAATACTTCCTTTGCATTAATATTGTCGCTAACGTTAATTTATTTGGTGTTAGCAGCACAATTCGAAAGTTTTAAAGATCCATTTACCATCATGCTAACGGTTCCCTTAGCCTTGGCAGGAGCCTTATTGAGTTTGTATTGCTTTAATCAAACCATCAATATCTTTTCGCAAATTGGCATGATCATGCTCATAGGCCTTGTTACCAAAAATGGCATTTTGATTGTAGAGTTTGCCAACCAAAAACGCGAAAACGGTATTCCCAAGCTGCAAGCTGTAACCGAAGCGGCAACGCAACGACTCCGTCCTATTTTAATGACAAGCTTAGCTACAGCGCTCGGCGCTTTGCCCATTGCCTTGAGTTTAGGCGCAGCAAGCACTAGCCGAATGCCTTTAGGAATTGTTATTGTTGGCGGATTGTTATTTTCTTTACTATTAACATTGTTGGTAATACCGGCTGTATATACGTATATTAGTGGTGCACACCATGCAAAAGCAAAGGATAGCTATGAGTAAATACTGGTATGTGGAAATGCTTTATGAGTCAACATTGCTGCTCAACTGAGCTAAAGGTAGATTTTTCAGTTCGGTTATAATAATTGTAATGTGAACCTGTTGCACAAGCTATCCTCTTTACGTTGGCAGATAAACCAAATGGCTAGGAGATACGTATACAAAACCATAACGTAGAGTAGTATTTTTCGTTCCCCAAAAATATCTCAGACTTACTAACTGACTATATAAGGCTCACTACCTAATGTGTTTGCAGTCAAGTACTTGCATAGTGCATTCGTGTATGCATGGTTGAGCAGTTGCTACGTTGTTGTCGAAAAAAAACTTTCTACATTATTGCATTCATAGTGGGTAAACAAAAATGCAACACTTACTTTTGCGGCATCTCAATAAAAAATTATGGTAGACGTTATTCTAGGTTTGCAATGGGGAGATGAAGGAAAAGGCAAAATTGTTGATTACTTTGCTCCCAATTATGATGTGGTTGCCCGTTTTCAGGGAGGCCCTAACGCTGGTCACACTTTGTATGTGGGCGGCAAAAAAACAGTATTACATCAAATTCCGTCGGGTATTTTTCACCAAAATACAGTTAATATTATCGGAAATGGCGTGGTATTGGATCCGGTAACGCTCAAAAGAGAGTGCGATATTGTAGCTTCTTTTGGTATAGATGTACGTAAAAACTTGTTCATTTCTGAGCGCACCAACATCATTGTGCCTACTCACCGTGCACTTGACAAAGCAAGCGAATTGCAAAAAGGCGAAAGCAAAATTGGGTCTACTTTAAAAGGTATTGGACCTGCCTATATGGACAAAACCGGTAGAAATGCCATACGTGTAGGCGATTTATTGGACAAAAATTTTACTACCCAATACATCAAATTGCGTTTAAAACACCAAAAATTATTAGACAATTTTCACTTTATAGAAGATATTTCGGCTTGGGAAGAAGAGTTTTTTGAAGCGTTGGAATTTTTGAGAACCCTCAACATTGTAAACGGTGAGTACTTTATCAATAACCAAATTGCACAGGGAAAAAAAGTGTTGGCCGAAGGCGCACAAGGTACTATGCTAGATATAGATTTTGGTACTTTCCCTTTTGTTACCTCTAGCAATACCATTTCTGCGGGCGTGTGTACGGGTTTGGGTGTTAGCCCTAAGCAAATCAACGAAGTGCTTGGAGTTACCAAAGCTTATTGTACAAGAGTAGGTAGCGGTCCTTTCCCTACCGAATTGGAAGACGCTACGGGCGAAGAATTGCGCAAAATTGGTAGTGAGTTTGGTGCTACTACCGGCAGACCACGTAGATGCGGTTGGATAGACTTAGTAGCGTTGAAATATACTTGTATGATTAATGGCGTTACACAAGTAGTAATGACCAAGGCCGATGTGCTAGATGCATTCGAAGATTTGAAAGTATGTACCGCCTATGGCATTAATGGTGCAATTAAGCAGGAAGTGCCTTTTCAAATGAACAAAGTAGCTATAGAGCCTCAATATCAAAATTTTAAAGGCTGGAATATAGATACCACTGCCATGAAAGAAGCAGCAAATTTGCCGGCCGAAATGTCTAGCTACATACAATTCATCAATCAGTATATTGGTGTTCCCGTAAAATATGTAAGTAACGGCCCCGGACGCGAGCAAATTGTAGCTTTGTAGTTAGTTCTGTTTGTAAGGTACAAAAAGGGGTACTGGCACTTTTTACTACGGAAAAAGAAAAAATATTTGGTTAAATAAAAATTACATTGAAATTTTACTTTAGTAAAAACTTATTAGAACTATGGCAATTAAATCTGATAAGGGTGCAAAATCCGCACCTAAAACCAACGCGGCAAAAAACACACCTACACCAAAGGCTTCATCAAAAAGTAAAAAACAGTTAGAAGATGATGAAGACGATGATTTAGAAGAGGAAGAAGAAACAACACCCGCAAAAAAAGGGGGTAAATCGGTTGCTAAAAAAACCAAAAAAGACGAGGACGACGACGATGAGGATGACGATGTAGATGTGGAAGATGACGATTGGAATAAAGTAGAGGACGACGATGACTGGGATCCCGATTTTGACGAGTTTGATATTCCTAAGTCTAAATCAGGCGGTGCTGCTAAAAAATCTACCGGCAAAAAAGGGAAGTCTGATGACGACGACGATTTTAAACTGGATGAGGATTTCAAAGAATTCGACCTATTTGATACCAAAGGTGGCGGCTTTGACGACGACGATGACGACTTTTAAGTTGTGTTTTTTCGCATCTTTGCACTAACGTGAAAAGACAGCAAGCTACTTTTACTAATTTATCTTTTTCTATTATCAAAGAGCAGTTATTGCATTGGGCCAACCAATACAATAACTGCTCTTTTTTGGATAATCACTTTTATCCTTCGCAACTGCACACTTACGAATGTATGGTTGCAGTAGGTGTTTGTAACAGTTTTACGGTAGAAAATGCTAGTTCGGCAACACAATTGAGCCAACTTGCACATTTTTTCAACCAACAATCGAACGATTGGCTATTTGGGCACATAGGCTACGATTTTAAAAATGCTTTGTTCCCAACATTGTTGCCATCCAAAAAAAAACATCTCGGCTTTGCCGATTTATTTTTTTATCAACCACAAATTGTGGTACAGCTTTTTAGCAATTATTTAGTTATTGCTTCCATAAACATAACTCCATCCGAAGTATTTGCACAAATATGCAATACGCAAATATCGGTAGCCGAAACACCGAAAGTCAAAATGGCCATGCAGGGGCGATTGAGTAAAGCGGCTTATATTGAACAAATACAGCAGCTACAGCAACACATATTGCGTGGCGATTGTTACGAAATAAATTTTTGTCAGGAATTTTACAATGAACAGGCTTATATACATCCTGTAGATGTTTATAAGCAGTTAACCCAAATTTCGCCCAATCCATTTTCTTGTTTTTATAAGCAAGCGCACAATTATTTGCTTTGCGCAAGTCCGGAACGGTATATAAAAAAACAAGGTAGTGTACTCATTTCGCAACCCATCAAAGGTACTTTTAAGCGACATTTGACCAATCCAATTGCGGACAAGCAAATGCGCAGTCAATTACTGAATAGCGAAAAAGACAAAAGTGAAAATGTTATGGTGGTGGATTTGGTTCGTAACGATTTAAGCCGCATTTGCGAACGGGGTTCCGTAAAAGTAGACGAACTGTTTGGCGTGTATACCTTTCCACAAGTGCACCAAATGATTTCTACCATTAGTGGAATAGTGAATGATTCCATCAATTTTGCAGATGTTTTAGGTGCTACTTTTCCCATGGGCAGTATGACAGGGGCTCCTAAATGCAAGGTAATGGAATTGATAGACGCTTATGAACCAACAGCACGGGGGCTGTATTCGGGGGCAGTAGGATATATTTCGCCCGATGGTAACTTTGATTTTAACGTAGTTATCAGAAGTTTGCTGTACAACCAACAAACACAATACCTTTCTTATCAGGTAGGAGGAGGTATTACCTATTACAGCCATGCCGAAAGCGAATACGAAGAATGTTTGCTAAAAGCCGCTGCGATACAAGCCGTTTTATTATAAATTTATTTTCAAAATGTAATAATTGGCGTGCTTTGGGTGTTATATATATTGCAGTGCCTATGCAGTGTTAATGCCAATAAAACTACAGCAGGTGTTCCTATGGAATATCAATCACTTTTTTTAAATAGAAAGAGATAGTTTTTTTGGTTGTTTTGGCAACTAAAAGGCAATTTTGTAGCAGTAAGGATTCGTATTTTCCATATTTACACCAATTTAATATGTCTGTTATTAATCAAAGGCGCAGTGTAGTTATTCAAATTATTTTTGGTGCAGTTTTTTTCATCATTGTTGCACAATTGGTGCATTTACAAGTATTTTCTTCCAAGTACAAAATTGAAGCGGCCAACAATGCCATTTATGCCAAGCGTATTTATCCTGATAGGGGCATTATTTTTGACAGGAAGAAAAAAGCGTTGTTGGAAAATACCATCATGTTCGATTTGGTAGTAACACCCTCTGAAACAAAAGGTACCGACACTTTGGCTCTTTGCGATTTGTTAGGAATTGATACCGCTGCTTTTCGAAAAAAGATGGTAGAGGTAATTATTAAAAACGGTCGGGTACGTCCTAGCGTTTTTGAACCATTGCTTTCCGCCGAAATGTATGCCAAGCTGAATGAAAATATGTACAAATTTCCGGGCTTTGTGCTGAGTGAGCGTAGTGTACGCAATTATCCCTTTAATGCTGCCGCACACGTGTTGGGCTATATTGCAGAAGTAGATACAAGTTTTTTGCGCAGGCATAAAGAAGAAGGCTACGAAATGGGCGATTACGCCGGCATGACAGGCTTGGAGCGTACATACGAAAAAGTGTTGATGGGTAGGCGCGGTGTAAAACGATATATCAGAGATAATAGAAGCCGAATTCAAGGAAGTTACGAAAACGGTTTGTACGATACTACCGCAATTGCAGGAAAAAACTTGTATGCAAGTTTAGATGTGGAGCTGCAGCAATTGGGTGAAAAATTAATGACCAATAAAGTAGGAAGTATCGTGGCAATAGACCCTAAAACAGGCGGTATTTTATGCATGGTCAGTGCCCCTAACTACAATCCTAATTCGTTAACGGGTAACCAACGGCGCAAGCATTTTAGCGAAATGTACTTGGACCCTCGCTTACCATTACTCAATCGCACTTTGGGTACTATGTATTCTCCGGGTTCTACCTTTAAAACGGTGGTAGGCATTATTGGGCTTACCGAAGGCGTAATCAGTAAATCTACCGCTATTTCCTGTGGCGGTGCCTTTTGGGGTTGTGGAAACGGCCGACCAAAGTGTTTGGACAGAGGTACATTTAGTTTGGTGAATGCTATTGCACATAGCGATAATACTTATTTTGCCACTGTTTACAAACGTACTCTTGACCAAGACAAATATGGTAGTCCGGATAGCTCGTTAAAAGTATTCAACAACTATGCTAGTTCGTTTGGGTTGGGTAGCAGGTTAGGGGTAGATATTCCGTCGGAAAAGCGGGGTAATTTACCGGTATCAAGTTATTACCAAAAAATATTTGGCAAAAAATGGTATTCGTGCAACATTATTTCCAATGCTATTGGTCAAGGAGAGGTGCAAACAAGTTTGGTACAATTGGCCAACGTAATGGCAACTATAGCCAATAAGGGTTGGTATTATACACCTCACTTGATTGATTCTATTGAAGGTGGCGACACATACGACCTATTAAAACCGTATCGACAAAAACACTATACATCGGCTAATGTTGCCGACAGTGTGTTTGAAGCGGTACAAGATGGTATGCAGGCCGTGATGGAATACGGAACAGGTGCCGCAGTGAAAATTCCAGATGTCGTAATTTGTGGAAAAACTGGTACCGTTGAAAATTATTATCGGGGAGAAAAGCAAAAAGACCACGCCTTTTTTGGTGGTTTTGCTCCACGAAATAATCCTAAAATTGCCATTGCCGTAATGTGCGAAAATGCTGGTTTTGGAGCTCAATCCGCCGCACCTATTGCTAGTTTGCTCATCGAAAAATATTTAAAAGATTCAGTTCGTGGTAAACAGCGTCAGGCATTGGTAGAGGAAGTTGCCAAACGCGATTTGCTTCCCAAACTGATGCGTATTGCGTTGGCCAAACAAGATTCTATTAGGCAGGCAAAACTGAATGCCGAACTGCTGCCTAAAAACAAAGAAGTGGCAGATACGGTAGACACAGAAGAAGAACGTCCGGATTCGGTTATTAAATCTAATGTAAAGCCAATACTACCGGTAAAAACAAGTATACCCGATAGCAGCAAGCCCAACAAACCTGTAAAAGGTGCTGCCGTGTTGCCGAGCAAAGAGAAAAAAACAGTCATTAAAAAACAAAATAAGGTATAACGAATGATGCAAAATCGCAATAATAATTCGCTGTCACAGGGAATAGATTGGTTGATTGTTTGGTTGTACGCAATTTTGGTTTGCATAGGCATATTATGCATTTTCATGGTGGAGTATCGGCCAGGTATTGATGTATTTCAATCGTTTATTGGTGGCAAAACCAACTATAGCAAGCAATTGATATTTGAAGGGGTGTGTATTGTAGCTGCTACTTTTATTTTATTGGCAGATAGCAAATTGTTTACCGCTTTGGCCAATTTAATGTATGCATTTGGTATTTTGTTAATGCTATCCACCTTTGTATTGGGCAAAAATATCAATGGTTCTAAAAGTTGGATTCCGTTAGGGGGCGGTTTTAATTTACAGCCTGCCGAAATGTGTAAAATGTTTGCCGCCTTGGCTTTAGCCAAATATTTGGCCATGCAAGAAACTGATTTTCGCAACCTTAAATCGCAACTGATTGCAGGGGCTATTGCTTTAGGCCCAGCCGTACTGTCTATTTTGCAAAACGAAACAGGCCTGGCATTGGTCTATTTTTCTTTTTTCATTGTCATGTATCGGGAAGGATTGCCGCCTGCTTTGCTCATCATTGGCTTTTCGTTTGGTGTTTTGGTGGTTGCAACGCTGTTATTAGAACCCAATGTGTTGGCGGTGATACTGACCGTTATTGCTGCAATAACCATATATGCATTAAAAAAACAAATTAAGCGACAAAAAGGTATATTGTACATGATTGTGATTATCTGGACGGTTTGTGTAGGTATTCAGCGCTTTGCCGTGCCTTATATTTTTAACAATGTGTTTCAATGTTATCAAAGTACCCGTATTTATAGTATGGTGGGTAAGGAATATGACTGTAGCAACAATAAAAGTGCCATTAAGCGTATTAATGATAAAGAAAAAGCAGCCAAAAAGCCTGATGATTACAACGTACGACAAAGCAAAATTGCCATAGGATCGGGGGGATTGTATGGCAAAGGTTTTTTAAAAGGCACACAAACAAGGGGTAAATATGTGCCCGAACAGCACACCGATTTTATATTTACAAGTTTGGGTGAGGCTTTTGGTTTGGCAGGCTGCTTGGCTTTTTTGGCGCTTTACTTGTTTTTATTGTTTCGCATTATTCGCATGGCCGAACGTCAGCGAAGTACTTTTAGTCGGGTTTACGCTTACAGTGTTGCTTGCATCATGTTTTTTCATATTTCGGTGAATGTTTGCATGACTATTGGATTGTTCCCAATTATTGGTATACCGCTGCCGCTAATTAGTTACGGAGGCTCTTCGTTGTTAAGCTTTACCATGTTGTTGTTTGTATTGTTGCGGTTAGATGCAGATAGGCAAATGGTACTTAGATAATCATTGTTTCGTCACTAAAAAAGTTTTTGGTATGTTAATCAATCATCAGAATTTACCGGCACATGTACAAATTTTTCCGCTGTCGGAGGGCTCGTTTACCATTGATAAAACCAAAATATTTGTACCCTTTAATACCCAAACTGATCAATTGCAACAGCGGCCAATTGGCAGTTTGTTGGTGGAAGTTCAACCCTTTGTAATTGTTACTCCCACCGATGTGATATTGATAGACACGGGCTTGGGTTTTGGTTACGAAGGCACTTTGCAAATACACCACAACTTGCAGCAAATTGGCATAGACCCCGCGTCGGTTACCAAAGTGCTCATGAGCCACTTGCACAAAGACCATGCAGGCGCTGTAGGCAAGATGGATAAATTGGGCAATTATCACCTAGCTTTTAGTAATGCAGTTTATTATGTACAAAAAAAGGAATTTGCGTATGCCAATGAGGTGGGTTTTCCTTCGTATATGGTAGAAGAATTGGGCGTTTTGGAAAACCATCCACAGGTAGTTTGGTTGGATGGCGATGGCGTAATTGATGGTTGGATACAATATGAGATTACGGGAGGACATAGTCCGTTTCACCAGGTTTTTTGGCTGCATGTAGCCAATCAAATATTGTTTTTTGGCGGCGATGATGCACCTCAATTACAACAAATGAAGAGCAAGTTTGTAGCTAAATACGACTTTGACGGAAAAAAATGCATGGAGTTGCGTCAAGAATGGTGGAAAAAGGGAAATGACCTTGATTGGACATTTTTGTTTTACCACGATATTGCTGCGCCAATATATCCGTTGGTGTAAGTATGAAGCTGTAGGGTGGCGGTTTTACGTTAGGGATTGCAGCGATTACCCCACAGCCGACATCCTAAAAGGTGGCGGCGAGGAGTAAAAGCGAAAAGCCCGACCCGAAGGGGAACGCCCAAAAACTAATTGTGAAAATGTATGAGTTAACTACGATTTTTTAGCCGCCAACAAATGGTGGTACTGAATGTACGACACTGCCAAAATACCGAATGCAACTAAGGGCAAAGCCACCATAGCATTTAGCCCGTCAACTGCCCACAAGCTAACAGCAGCGGCAATAAAGTCGATTGCAAAACCGGCATAGGCCCACTCTTTAATACGTGCAGGAAACTGTGGCACAATGAGTACAATAGCGCCCAATACTTTGAACACCGCCAACATAACACCAAAATATTCCGGATAGCCTAAATGTCTTATCCCCTCCTTTGCCATTTGCGTTTGCGATGTAAGTGCCGGCATTACCCCTTCGAACAAAAAAATCATACCGGTAGTAATCCAAAAAAGGATGTTGCTTTTTTTCATGTTTATCTATTTTATAGGTATCAAATGGGTTTAAGCGCCTGCTTGCTGTAATGTTTCTATGTGTAATTTATTCATTTTTAGCATGGCTTCCATAACGGATTGTGCTTTCTGCGGCAGAGGATTGCTCAATAATTGCGGCAGTGTATGTGGAATTATTTGCCACGACAAGCCAAACGGGTCGGTGAGCCAACCACAACGGCCTTCTTTGCCGCCATTAGCTGTCAGCTGATCCCAATAAGTGTCTATTTCTTCCTGTGTTTGGCATTGAACCATGAAAGATATTGCGGGAGAAAAAGCGTAAGCCGGTCCACCATTAAAAAGTACCAGTGTTTGTTCGTTAATGGTAAAAGTAGCAGAAGTGACCACTCCATTAGCCTGTTGTATGTGGTGCAATTGGGTATTGGGAAAAACGGAAGAATACAAGCTTATTGCCTCGGCAATACGGTTATTGAACCACAAAAACGGCGTTGGTTTGTTGAGCATTTAGCGAATATTATGGATGTAAAATACAACAAAATAGCTTTTAACCATTGTTGTCCGACAAAAAATCTATTTTGCTTATTTAGCTGGTTGGTTACGTTTATTTTTGGATTTTGAGTGGTTGTTTTTGTTAGCAGGGGGTCTATGCAGAACTGAAGATATCA
>JAIXOS010000163.1 GCA_027486695.1 Chitinophagaceae bacterium
ATATCATTTTTGCGGGCTACCTGCCATTCGGTATCGAACCATGACATATAGCTTAAACTTAAGTTGTAGCAAACATTAAACGATACCCAACCTTCTGTCCAGCCAATATCGCCCCGTTCAGGATGATAAGGAAAATGTGCATTTTTGGGTGACCCGTCAAGTACAAAACGAGCATCAGAAAGTTGTCCAATACCGCCCGCATGTTGGTGATACCAACCTAAATCTACACCTTCTATTTCCTTAGCTGCATCGAAAGAACAATGTCTTCCACAAGGATTTCTTCCAAAGGAGTTATCAAGATGCGCATAGGCAATTTCCAACAATCGATTGGCTTTGGATTTATCATCTATATAACCAATCATTGACAAAATGGCCGAAGGTAAGCCTACAATATTGCCGGTTTCGTTCCAATGTTGTGGCGAAGTTCCGGTAGGGCACCATTGGTTGTTATCGTCTAGCTTACGAAAATCCCACATATTGTTTGAGCGTCGAATGACCACTTCTGCCCAATCTGCTATCTTTTTTTTCAGACCTGTAGGTGATTTTTCGGGATATTGTTTCAGCATATACGTAAGGCTTGTCATGGTAACAAACTCGCTCATACGCTGTCCTTTGGTAGTCATTGGGTTGTTCCAATCAAGGCTATCAACCATCCATTTTACTTGATTATAGGCTGCATTAAAGTAAATATCGGCATTGTTTATATTGTCTCTCTTGGCAACTTCATACATCATTAAATTGGGAATAATGGAAGCACCCGGCGGTAAAGCACCTTTTGTAGAGCCTATTTTAGTTTTTAAGGCCAACATATTGTGCCCTACGCTTTCATTATAGGCAAACGATTTATCAACCTTTTCTAGTTGCCATATACTGAGTGCATAGGCTTTAACAGCATCGTAGTTTTGTTGAGGCATCCATTGTTTAATGTATGGCCATGCGTAAAGAAAATACGCCAATTGCCCTTTAAAATGCTCATGAATTAACTTTTGCGATACAATGACATCGGCACCCCAATGCATTAGTTTCACAATGTCTGGAGCATTTTCGTCGTAAGGTTTTAAAGCACCCCATAAAGTAGTGTCTGTAGGTGCTTGGTATTTAATTTGGTGTGGCATACGCTCATAAGCTGTAGGATTGGAAAGGTATTGTGGAACTAGCGTATGCAGTTCCCAACCAAAATGCGAATCATCGCGCCAACCATAAGAACCGGAACATTTGGGTGTATAATTACCCACATAATGACGACTATCAATCATGAAATTGACTGCGTTTTGGTACGTAACACGCTCTATCCACCACTCGCCAATGCGAAAAGGGAAGGATGTAAACGTATCTGCAACTACAACAAATTCGGCATTGGATTTAGGATTAAAAGCCGTGAAATCACCAAGGCGTTTGTTTACTTTTCCACTAAACAGTGTTTTCTGCGATTTCGCATCCTTGATATAAAAGGGTGTACCATCGTCCACCAATGGCGCCGTAAAACGTTTGGGTTTGCCTAAGTTGTAACCACTTTGATTGATGTAAATTTTTGGAACATGCACCTCATGCGGAGCCTCATAACCAACTACTTCGGTACCCAAAGCAGGAATACCCAGTTTAAAATTGGGCCATACGGCAATTTCGCGCACTTCAACGTTTGGGGTACGTACTTTAGTGAAGGTAAAACGCAAAGAATCGGTTATTACTTGTATAGTTGCATCGAATGCAAGCGAAACTGCATCAAAACTATTTCCTGAAACGATAGCAGAGGGAATGGTTTGCCATTTGCCATCTTTCCAAAAATCTACGTGAAAATCATCTACAGATCTTTTTTTAGGAAAGCCGAAATAAATGTGCACCCCTCCTAGTTGCTGCTTTTTATTCAACGCTACAATCAGCCAAGCCGGCGCTTTGGAAGGAAAACTACATACCGATTTATCGGAAACAATACCATCAACTGCCGCGGCAACACTTGTACCATTGCTTACCGCACTACTTACTAATACTTGCTGATTTTTTGCAAGATTACTTTGCGCAAATCCGCAGAGATTGGCTACTGAAAGCGACCATACAAATAATATTCTTTTCATTAAACTTTAATTTTATTCATTATTAATAAACCAACTTTACTACTGTAGCTAAAGAATCGGGGGCGTTTTTGGGCAAAGAAAGTATTATTTTATCTAAAGTTTGTATACAATCAACCTTTCTACCACCCAATATGACCGCTTTCTTTATAGTTGCTTTGTATGCAGGCAACTGTAATTTTCCATCTTCCGGCCATTTAAGGATATGAATATACAGGTTGTTTTTTTTAGATGTACAACGCCAATTAGCTGGTGCTGCCACAAATTTTCGTTTACCATTCACCACACCGTAATCACCAAATTCGGTACCCCAAACGGTTCCGCTACAACCATAAATGGCTTCGCCATTTGCTTTTAACCATTTACCAATTTTTAATAATCGCACGGCATAAGGTTCTGCAATGATACCCTCAGCTGTTGGACCAACATTTAATAAATAGTTACCATTTTTAGAAACCGCATCAATTAAATTGTACAACAATTCACTTACAGGCCTAAAGGCAGTATCCCATTTTTTGTACGCCCAACTTTTATTGAGTGTACCACATAATTCCCAAGGCACATTGTGGTATTGGTGAAACGCCTCATTATCGCCACTACCATCAAAATCTGTTAAGGGTAATCCTTTAGGTTTACCAAGCAATATTCTACTATTGATTAAAATATTAGGAACCATGCTTCTACAAATAGTAGCAATTTGATTGGCTCGTTCTTCTGTAATATCGCCTGCCGTATCAAACCACATGATAGCAGGTTGGTATTGCTCACACAATTCTTTGATTTGAGGAATTGATTTTTCATCTAAATACTTATTCATATCCCTTTTGTAATTAGGGAAAGACCAATTATTACCATAAGCATCTGGTTCGTTCCAATCTTGACCATGAGAATAATACAACCCAAATCGAATACCATGTTTATCGCAAGCCGCTTTTAATTCTTGCATGGGGTCACGCTTAAAAGGGGTGGCATCTACAATGTTATAGCTAGAAGCTTTGGATCGAAACATCGCAAAACCATCGTGGTGTTTAGCGGTAATGACAAGGTACTTCATGCCGGCAGCTTTAATTAACTTTACCCATTCATCCGCATTGAATTTGGTAGGATTAAATACTTTGGTTAATGCCCTGTATTCTTCAATAGGCAGTTTGTTCATTTTAATGGCCCATTCGCCACCTCTTACCAATTCACCTTTCCAATAGCCCGCCATTTGTGCATACAAACCCCAATGCATAAACATGCCAAATTTGGCATCTCTAAACCATTGGATGCGTTGCTTCTCGGTTTCGTTGGGTTTATAGGTTCCTGTTGATGGTCCACCAAATTGGTCAAGGGTGGTCATTTCACTAAACTGTGTGGACTGTGCGGTTGATTGAGCGTAGAAGAAAATACCTACAATCAACAATAATCTTGGGATATTTTTTTTCATTTTATTTAATATTTATTTTATCAGAATACAACTATTTTATTTTGTACAGTTTCATTTTTACTTTTCAATACAATTAAATAATTGCCTGCTTGCAAATTGGTGGGAATACTTACTGTGTGCTTGCCTTGCTGTAAAAACAAGTTTTTTTGCCAAAGCAATTGCCCCTTTAAATTATAACATTGCAATGCTGCACTAGAGTCGGTTTCGCTACTCTCATATACACATTTTAAATTACCATTATTGTGAATCGTATTAGGTAGTATTTGCAGGGCAATTTTTTTATTAATGCAAGAAGTGGCTTTTACAACTGGTGAATAAACGATTGTATCATTTTTTTCAATTACCACAAGTCGATAAAAATTGGTTTCAGCTATAGCTTTAGGCAAAGCAATTGTGTAAGTGCAAACTGAGGGATTAGTACAAGTAGGCATCTGATTAGATACATCAGTAAACACATTTCCATTTGTACTATGCTGTATGTTATAAGCAGCAACATCAGCTTCATCAAATACCGACCATTGTGCATAGTTTGTACAACTATTATTGGTTATTTGAAAGTTGGAAATTTTAACAGGAAGCACATTGCCAATATTGACCGTTATGGTGTCGGAATAAAATTTCCAATTAGGCGATTCGTTTAATTGAATAACGAACTTGTTAGCACCTACAGCAGCATTTTTCCATTTTATTTCATAAGTAATGGTATCGTTTGTAGAAGCTATTAATGTAGTATCTGTATTCAATACAAAACTTCCATTTTGCATTAAACGCATATTTCTAAAAGTGTTTCTAATATTTTTATTACCTGCCTTAATTAAAAAACGAATGGTATCGCCAACAATGAAGTTTTTATTACTTGTTACTGTTATAGAAAATTTTGGTTCTAAAGGTGTTATAGCAACATCGTCTAACTGAAAAGTAGCTGCCCCCGCAATATTATTTTGATAAAACATAACCCTTGTATAATCCGCAAGTGCAGAGGGGGTTAATGCTGTAAAACGATAAGCAAAGTTTTTAAAAGTAGGTGCATGTGCTTTTGTGATGACTACTTCAGCACCTGAAATACCACCACCGCCACTTACACTTACTAAGCTTGTAATTGATGAAGGTGATAGATTGTTACTATTACTAATTTTTAATCTTAATGATGCGGTGTTATTCGTAGAATCAATAACTCTAGCCCTAAAGGTTAAATTGTATTCTCTTGCCTGTAAAGTGTTGATGTTTTGATGAGGTGTAAAAATTGGTGATGTTCTTGCAGCTGAAACGGTAGAAGCATAATAGCCACTATCGTTATTCCCAACTTGGGCATTCCAAGAATACATTCTACCACCATAGTCTTCCTCATCATAATTGCCAAATCCACCATTTTTCAACAGGTTTTTTCCTGTTGCGGGGGGCAATCCATCTGTACTACCGGGTAATTGATACACACGTACATAATCAATTTCCATAGAAGATGCTACCGCTTTTGCAAATCCAGGAATGGAAGCATCGTTCATAATACTTAAATAGATGTTCATGGGATAATTTAGCAATCGATAAGGTGGCTCTACACCACAAGTACGCCTGTTGCTATGAGCCAATAATCGTTTACCATCGAAAAAGTAAATGAGCGAATCGGGTGTCCAAAGAAAACCGTAGGTATGAAAATTGGC
>JAIXOS010000448.1 GCA_027486695.1 Chitinophagaceae bacterium
TTGCCTGATAGAAACAAAGAACTGGTTTTAGGCAATGGAAGCTTAAAAGAATATTTCAAAAAATATCCAGTTAGTGGTTATTTCATGGGTTGGAAGCTTTTTCAAAATGTTAAATTTGAAAACAGGTTAGCTTTTATAAAATCGGCAACTATAGCGTATCAAGCAGCATCTACATTGCCATTAATTTTTCAACAAGATTACGAGAATGGAATAAACCTACCAGAAATGACTTCATTTCCAACTGAAATGAACATTGGTGCGGCAAATTCACAAAAACTTGCATTCGATTACGGAAAATTTTTAGCATTAGAGGCCAAAAGCGTAGGAGTAACTTGGGTTTTGCATCCAATGGCAGATTTGAATTTGAATTATCTTAATCCTATTGTAAATGTTAGAAGTATTTCAAGCGACCCTGACAAAGCAATTAAGCTCCTAAGTCAACAAATTAAAGGGCTTCAACAAAATGGCGTTGTGGCAACCATTAAGCACTTTCCAGGAGATGGTGTAGATAATAGAGATCAACATTTAACCACAACTTCAAATTCATTAAGCGTTGATGAATGGAAAAAAAATCACGGCAAAGTGTTTCAAGCTTTGATTGATAGTGGTGTAGCTTGTATTATGCCTGGGCATATTACCTTTCCTGCCTACCAAAAAAATAAAATAAATGGTATGTTTCCTCCTGCAACGTTATCGAAAGAGCTAATCACAGATTTGTTGAAAGGTGAAATGCATTTTAAAGGTGTTGTTATTTCTGATGCCATGCTCATGGGCGGTTTTAGAGGCTGGTATCCAACTACTTTAGAAGGCGAAATTCAATGTTTTTTATCAGGAACTGATATGTTGTTGTGGCCTTCTTATCAGTTTATGGACACATTAGAATATAGGATTAAAGCTGGAAAAATAAATATTGAAAGATTAAATGATGCTGTAAAACGAGTTTGGGAAATGAAGTATAAATTTGGACTATTGAAAAATGATAGGAAATTAATAGTCGAAATGTCTGGTAAGGATAAATTAGATGCTCAAGCTACTGCATCAATTTTGTGTGAGTCAGCAGTAACGCTAGTTAGAGATCGAAATAAATCTATTCCTTTCGATAAAAGTAAAACAAGAAAAATTCTAATTGTAGCTGTAACAACCCAAAGCAGAAAAGGAGGAGATGGTGGTTTTGAAAAAATGAAAATGATGCAATCCGAATTAATAAAAAGAGGTTTTGAAGTTGATTTGCAAAGAAATATGCTTTATGAGACAAATGGTTGGGAGGAACAATTGACTCAAAAATACGATAAAATTATTTTTGGAATAGCAAGATACCCTCATGCACCTTTTGGACCTTTAGAATTATATGATGACGAAGCCCAAACCGCTTGGGGAATAAATTCTATGCCTAAAGACAAATTGATTGTTGTGTCCTTTGGGAGTCCGTACACTATTAATCAATATTTTGAACGTGTTCATACTTGTATAAATGCTTATTCAAATAATCAACAAATGCATCAGGCAGTAGTTAAAGTTTTGATGGGAGAAATTCAACCTAAAGGAACAAGTCCTGTTGATTTATTACTTAAATAAATTTGTATTACCACATTTATAAAGTTGATCTTTGAAACTCCACTCTACGGGATGTTCGTTCATGGTATTCCGAAGTAAAGATAAACGGCATCTCTAATACGCCAAAGTTTGCCCATTCACCCAACTTACGGCTTTGCCTACGCTATTTTTTGAGATCAACCTCCCGAAAGTTGAAAACTATCGGGAGGTTGTTTAACACGTACCACGGCGTAGAACAACCTAAAACTTACTACTTACCACAACACTATTCTTCATTTACCAAAAAGGTGATTGCCTGCCTTTTGATAGAGCTCACCAATCGTCCATTTTGATTGGCGGGTTTCCAAGAGGGGCCTTTTTTAATCACCCTTTTCGCTTCTTCGGCCGTGCCATAGCCAGGGTCTTTTTCTACGGTAATATCGCTGATATTGCCTTGTTTATCTACCTTAAAGGCCAAAATGACGGTGTACTTTCCCAAAGGGGCGCCATTGCCGGTGGCGGTTTCAGTATTCAGGTTTTTTTCAAGATATTTTTTCCAAGCTTCATGTCCGCCCGGAAATTCCGACTCTATTTCCACCGTTCTAAACGTTTCCTCCATGTCTTGCATGCCTTTTGGGCCTTCGGCAGTGCCGCCGGAGCCTTTTTCCACCAATTGTATGGCTGTGCCATCGTCTTTGTCGCCCGCCTGATTGATATTGCCAATTTTTGTGTCGTTCAATTGGTCTTGGTCGGGCATTTGTTCTTCATTGGTTACATCTAAATCGCGCACAATTTGTGGTGGCACAAAGCGCGTGATAGCCACTTGCGGCATGGTTTTTTGTATAGGCGGCGGTGGTGGCGGATCGGCTTTGTTTGTTTCCGGTTTCACCGCATTTAGGGTAACATCTTCTACATAAATAGTAGATTTTTCGTCGGTTTTCCATTTTTTGGCAATCACCGAGCCAGCAAAGAAACAAGCAATAATGCCCAATGTGGTAGCCAACGACCAAACAACACGGCGTTGGTAGGTTTTGCGCAAGTAGTAGGCACCATAGGCTTTGTTGCGGCCATCAAAAACAATGTCTAAAATGTCGGCGGTTAAAATGCGATGCGTATCCATAAGAATGTTGATTTAAAATGATGATAAATGATTGAGGGGATTGTTTATTGAAAAGAAACAGCGGGTTGGCTTGGCATTAATTGCGCTTCGGGCGGCGTTATTTTTACTAGGGCATAGCGCTTGATGTTTTGTATGGTTATTTCGTCGAGTATATCTACCACATTTTTGTATTGGCAGTAGGCACTTGGTTTAATAATGACCATGCATTCCGGTTGCGCTATCGTTTGTTTGTGCTGCTGTAACACCTGCCTGATTTGTTGAAAATTACTGACTTGATAGTGTGTAACGTTTGGAACAAACAAGCCCTTGTAGTAATACAATTGGTTGTGCATGCCCAATACAATGGTCATAGCCGCAGAAGCCTTAATAGGCGTAACATCGTTTGGATTGTTGCTTTCTTTGGGCATACGCAATGGCATTGCCGTAGATGATTGCAGCGTAGTAGTAAAAATGAAAAAACTAATGAGCAGAAATCCCAAATCTACCATAGGGGTTGCATCTACGTGTATTGGTTGCTTGGCGGTGCGCTTGCGTGTGGGGTGTGTGCCTGTAGGGCATAGGTTGGTCGTTGCCATGGCGAATGGATTAGAAGGGTGTGTAAATAGGTTAATAAGAGTTGGGTAACCCCAATAGGTAGCTATTGCCGCACAAAGCCTAGCAGAGGTACTTATACCGTTACAAGCACGTAGCAGTAGGTTGATATTGATTGCTAGCACTACTGCTCAAGGCTTGTTGCTAGGGCAATGTTTGGTAACAAGTAGTGTTGGTGGTTTACAATACTTACTGTTAGGGCAATACCCTGCCAATTGCCTTACCCATGAGGGATGCAACGGAACTACTAGCAAGTATTGATTGGGTGGATTGTTTATTGCAGCCGGCAAACAACGATACAGTGGCTACAACAACCATACAAATTGGTGTTCATGATGTGGGTTGTTTGTAACAGTCTTTGCAACCAATTGGCCAAATAGTGCAAAGCAATGTTGGTGAATAAATACGGTTTACCAAAGGAACTGTTGAAAAGGGCAAAATGTACAAGTACCGCTATTTGATAATTAGATGCACGGTGGAAACAATTCCACAAACGAGCGAAAAAAATTTAAAAAACCATTCGCTCGTTTGCAAATTGTATGCGCTAAAAAATAAAGCGGCTACCCCCAAACAATAGGAAGTAGCCGCTTTAAATAGACCAACCTCAAAAAAATTACTTCAATAAATCTTGCATACCAAAGGCCGTTAAAAAGTTATCGTATTGCACTTTTACAGCCTGATTGGCAGTTTCGGTAAAGCTGCCTGTTGCAGGGTCTACAACGGTACGTAAAGGACGCTGACCTTTAGGTGTTTCAATTAGTTGTACAATAGCATCGGCCACTAACTGTGGATTTGGCTTTACTGCTTCGAACAATTGACCCATGCCTTCGCCAATTTTTGCTGGTATATTGGCCAATTCGCCATAGCCTGCCACTACTTCATTATCGCTACCGGTTTTTGTTTTGCCAAAAATATCGGTAGGAAAAGCGCCTGGTTCTATAATTGCCACATCTACACCAAGAGGACGCACTTCGTAATGCAAACCTTCGCTTAAGCCTTCCACTGCAAATTTAGCCGCATTGTAAATGGTCATAAAAGGTGCTGAAAATCGGCCTAGGCCACTCGAAATATTGATGATAAGTCCCTCGCCTTGGTGACGCATTGTGGGCAAAGCCGCTTTAATGGATCTCCACGCAGCGGTTACATGTACATCAAACATTTCTTGCACATCTTCAGTAGTATAACTTTCGGCTAGTCCGCCGCCAAAATAACCAGCATTGTTTACCACTACATCTATACACCCTTCTTTTTCAATAATGCCGTTTATGGCCTCAGTTACCGATTGGTTGTTGGTAACCGCTACATCCAATACGGTAATATTGGGTACATTGCCCAATGCAATGGCTTTGTCTTTATTTTTCCCTTCTGTATCGCGCATTGTGGCATATACTGTATGCCCTAAAGCCGCCACCGAATGTGCGGTTAACCAACCAAAACCACTGTTGGTACCTGTAATAAATACTACTTTTTTCATAGATTGTTGTTTAATAGTTTCACAAAGTAACAACCCTTGTTGTACAATTGCTACCATTAACAGAAGGTTAACGCGAAAAAAGGGACACTATTGGTAACCTGCCCTTTGCGATGTTCATTTACCGCATCCCGAAGGGTAAAGAAAAGAGCATCTCTGATGCATTAGCTAAAAAGGGGTATTGTGAAGCAACCCAACCACTATGGATGTTGAAAGATAGCTTGGTAAGGCCGCGAAGCGGTTTCATTTATTTGATAAAACAACTTCCCGAAAGTTTTAAACTTTCGGGAAGTTGTTTAACACTTTTCATTAAGCAACAAAATGAGGTGTAAGGTGTACTACGGTGTGTTTATATACCGTATGCAAGGCAATATTGCCACAAAACAACCCTAACAGAAGCTTTGCTACTGCAATAGGGTTATTTAATGTATTTTTTTAGGGTATTGTTTGTTAATAATGCTTCATTCTTAGACTTAAAAGTAGCTAACTGTGTTTTTTCGCAGTTTTTAACATTGGTTATTATTAATTTATTTGTGCAATAATTATCATGTTAACTTGAATTTATGAAAAAAAATTTCTGCCTATTGATGGTACTCGGTTGCTCATTGCTGCTGCTGTCTTTGCGTTTTCGAAACCAACATTTGCCCCAACAAAAAACAGCCTATACCAATGCGCTTACTGATAGTTGTAATAAAAGTGCAACAGTAAAGATTTATTATCAGGGTATTGCCAATCGTGCCACGCCTATATTGATGATGTTAAAAAATACACATGGCACATTTTATGCTATAAAGCACAAAGAGGGTTATTTCGAATTTAATATTCCGGTATATTACCCGCAGTTTGTGTCATTGTACAAATCCAACTCATTCAATGACCAAAATGCAATTGGAGAATCTTTCTATATATCGCCGGCTAGTAGCAATGTCCTTCGTTTGAATGAAGACATAAAATACCGGAGAAACAATCAGCAAAAGGAAACTACCAATGGCGAACTGCCTTCATTTCCATACATACAAATGGAAGGTGCTAATGCACATATCAACAACCTCATTTTTACTTTAAAAAACGATTACGCCCAATTTTATAATGATCAATTGTATGATCAACTATCTAGCAGTAGCCTACTATCGCCTCGCAATTACCGAATTAAAGTAACACAACTGTATAAAAAGGCGCTAGTAAAAATTACCCAAATGCACGAAGCGCAAACCATCAATAACGACGAATTGAAAATATTAAATCGCTCCATGAAAGCAGCTTTAGCATATGGTTTGATGAGTTATCCAAGTTGCCATGACTTATTATATGATATTGCCGAAAGTGAAGTAACAACAGTGGTAGAGGAAAATATTGAACTTGATAATTCAGTTTTTCGATATCCTTCTATTTATACGGATACCGCTTACCGAAGTGCCTTAATAGAAGCCTTTGCAGATTCTGCTTTACTGTACAGTTTTAATTTTCAATCAGTTAGTTACAGAATGCTGCACAGTAAAGCTTTTAGTAAGCCAAAGCCTGGCATCAAAGGGTTGATGGAGTATTTGCTACGAAAAGGAAATGTATTGAATACGGAGGAAAATGCATTGTATAAATTTTTGTGTACATCGGAGTTTGGTGCAAAGAGCAATGATTTTGATGTGGAAAAGCAATTTAATGCACTCAACAAATTCAATCTCAAACATCAAAAAGAGTTACAAACGTTTCATGAATCTATAGCAGGCATCACCGATGTGGCTTATTTGCAAAATTTTTTCAAGTTGTCCGATTGGGAACATGATATCTTGCTTTTTCAAACCACGTTGGAAAAAATTGAGAATATAGAATGGCTTACGAAAGCAGGACTTATCAATAAAATTGGCTTATTTAAAACAGCCTCATTTGTGAAAATCCTTTCGAATCAAATTGATAGAAACCTTGCCACATTGCCTGTGGAAGGTGCAGTAATTGGTCAATTTCCTAAAAAAATGACTGCCAGTTTATTCCATTACTTTAAGCAACAATACCCCGGAAAAATCATTGTGGTTAATTTGTTTTACTCTGGCTTTAATAATCCAAGACAAATTATGAAAGAAAACTCGTTCAGAGGATTGTTTAAAACTGAACCTGTCGTATTTGTAGATCTGGTATCCAACAATGGTGGCATTTTTGAGCAATCTTGGAACAATTGTTTAAAATACTTGCGGGGCTATCATTATAATATTTCGTATGACGATTTCAATCAATTGATAGAAAAAAATCAGGATTTCAGGAAATCCAATTTTGTAATACTTGATCAATCGGGCGCACTAGTACCGAACGATTCCGTATCGTCCTTTGATTCCGCCGGGTTAAAAAGGTGGTTAGAAAAATTACTGAACAATCCTAAACTACAATAATAAAATACGAGATATTGTAAAGGAAATAAACCACTATGAATGTTGAAAGATGGCGCAGTAGGGCGGCAGAAAAAGCGGCATTCTAGATTCTTTGAATTGGCTGGCACAATTAGAGATGGAGAAGCCAGGTGTAAGATAAGTAGCGTGGTTTTTTGTATTGTTGTTACATTTCAATACAAAAACGAAGAGTTTATCAATACAGAATCCGCTAGAAAATAGATAGCATGTTAGTTTGGTATAAGCAGACTTTCGTTTATTTTTGAGTTGTGTGCAATTTAAAAAGCCCCCCCTCGCCAAAAATTGACTAACTATTAAATATGAGCGTATTTTCCTATCATCTCGTAAGGCTAACTTTGACTTCTGCAATCAGGATTATGCTTTTCCCAATTAATTCGAAACAGATAAACGGATTGATTCATGCAGAAACAATGTCGGCTATGATTTTAGGTTCATCAATTATTTCAAAAACTAGAATCTTCAATAGAGAAATAGCGGTTTTTGCACAATGGGAAAATGAAGATTTCCTTAATGCTTTTTTAAATACTAATAAAAAAGGAAAACAAATAGATAAAGGCTGGCATATTAGATTAGAATATTTAAGGCAATGGGGCAAAATTTCTGGCTACAAAATTCCAACAAAAGAAGCAACAATAGATAATGATAAGTCTGTTGTTGCTGTGACCATTGCTCGAATGAAATACACCCAAATTCCACGTTTTCTTCGTTGGGGCAAACCAGTAGAAGAACAAGTTCGTGACAACAATGGCACAACCTTATCTTTGGCAACAATTCGATATCCAAATATTATTTCTACTTTTTCAATTTGGAAAACCCAAAAAGAAATGATAGATATGGTTCATGGTCACAGCAAATTGCCACAACCAAAAAGACATATCAATGCAATGAAAGAACGGGATAGAAAAGACTTTCATTTTGAATTTACTACATTACGATTTAAACCTTTATCAGAATATGGAGAATGGAACAATAAGCGAAATTACATTCTCAATAAAACTGAACTCCTATGAATTTCGCATATAGAATGCAAACATTTCAAGATTGGTTTACTCAACAATGGGTCATTCTTTGGGGGAGAAAAATTAAACCTTCTGAATATTTATGGTTAATTGGCCCTTTTGGAGAATTAAATGGCATTGGTGAAGATTTTATTTATCAATTGGCGTTAAAAGAAAATCTAACAATAGAAAGAAATACAATATCAAAAGGTTTGCTTGATTCTATTTCTATTCTTAATTTAAAAGAGACAGACTTATCAAAACTTTCTCTAAAAGTAATTGACTTTTATGAAAGAACAGCAGATTATGATTTGAAATTAAGTGTAAAATGGAATCCAATTTTTAAAATATTTGGCAATTTAGTTAACAGATTATTTAGCCAACGAATTAACCAATTAAATATTCCGATAGAAAACATTCAAGATTCTGAAAATCTAACAAGTGAAATAATTGAATTGATTTCCAATGAAAACAAAGAATTAAAATATACAATCTGGCTTCGTAAATTTCGGTCAACAGATAAAGTAATTTATTCTGGCATTTATACAACTTGTACACTTCCATCAAATATCACTTGTATAAAAGCAATTTTCCCTTTACCAAAAGGAAACGCCACAGTTATATTAAAACCAACTGTTGGTGACAAAAATGAACTAATATTAGATTCTTCAGGAGTAAAATTTGGTGACGCAGGTTTTTACTTTCTAGTAAACGATTCAAAGGGGAATTGCTGGAGTCAATACCTCAAGTCATTCACAGATAAATTAATAGTAATTGAAGAAGGAAATAATTTAAAGGCCATTCAAACACTTAAATTATGGAATTTAAAAGTTGTAAATTTTGACTATAGCTTAAAAAAATAAACTACGCCCAACACAAGCTTGGGGCAAGTTTAGCGTTATGGAATTGGTATCGCAACTTTTGAAGCTTTATTCAACTTCGGCTCCCACTCAACAGACATAAACGAACAGCTGGAATTAAAACCCAACTTAACTATCTTTATTCAACAGCAAACGGCCATTGTTACACAAACCAAAGCCCCTACAATTACCAAGCCTTATTTGTTGTGCGCAGAAAAGCTAAAACACCCCTTATCAATGTATAAGAAAATAATACCGCTGATACGATGGACACTGTTTGTTTTACTGATTGCTTTTTTGTACAACATTTTCTGGCCGAGACATTACAGTGTACAGTCGAGAGAAAAGCAAATCAATAGCAGTTTTTGGCAACTATCAACGGGATCTCATATTGGCTATACCTATCTGCCCTCCACTACCAAAGAAACGCAAGCCTATCCAATCATTTATTTGCATGGCGGACCGGGCGGTGCTATTACTAAAAGCGTAATAGATGATCTGCAACCACTTGTTAACGATGGGTTCAATGTATACTTTTATGATCAGGTTGGTAGCGGCTCATCAAGCAGGTTAAGTAATATTTGCGAGTATACAGTTCAAAGACAAGTAGCTGATTTAAACGACATCATCAATAAAATCAATTCGGGAAAAGTTATATTAATTGGACAGTCGTGGGGCTCTGTTTTAGCCGCAGCCTACTTATCGAAGTACCCCGAAAAAATTGACAAAGTCATTTTCACTAGTCCGGGCCCCATTTATCCCCTAAATAATGGAGAAAGGAACCTGCCCGCTCCTGATAGCTTGACATTACGAGCACCCTTATATACAAATAAAGCAGCAAATGCATCATCAACGAATATTCGGATGAAAGCAATCACCTTTTTTGCTACCCGCTTTGGAAAAAAAATAGCTTCTGATAAAGAGGTTGACGAATATGCAGACTTTCTTGACTCTAAAGCTTATAAATCGGCGTTGTGCGATACGTCAATCAACTTGCCTAATAGAGGTGGAAGTGGATTTTTTGCTAGTATAATGACGTATAACAGTCTATTACAAATGCCAGATTTTAGAGAAAAAATTAAAGGTATGAACATACCGGTTTTAATTTTGAAAGGACAATGTGACAATCAACCTTGGAGTGCTACTAATGAATATTTGCGTCTTTTTCCAAATCATACATTTGTACTCATACAAAATGCAGGTCACTTCATCAATGTTGAGCAGCATAAAACCTATCTCCATGCAATACAAAACTTTCTACTACAATAATTGCAGCACAGAGCATGTAGTTTGGCACAAGATTGGCATTACAGCATGTATATTGCAACTCCTATATCCTTATTCAACAGCAAACGGCCAAGCAAACGTTACACAACCCAAAAGCCTGCAATAGCCAAGCCTTGTTTGTTGAGCGTTATGCTAAAAATCTCAGAAATGGAGATTTACAAATTTTTGAAAGATGAATGATAATACATGTTGGACACCTTTTCCTGATGACAATTTACTTGGTTTGACCGACAAGAATTTGCTTAATGAATACGAAGCAAAAGGGATTGCGAAAGCCGAATTGTATGTTTTTGGACTTGATACAGAAGTTCAAATCTCCACCGCTTTGATACTCGACATACACAAAACTGCTTTTGAGGAACTCTATGATTGGGCAGGAAAATGGAGAACTGTAAATGTTGCTGTTGGACTATTAACGCCTCCGCAACCACCCCAACTGATTCATTTAATGTATCAGTTTATCAATAATTTAAACTATAAGATTTCTATTTCAAAAACGCAAGACGAAATAATTGAAACATTAATTTATGCGCACTACGAATTTGTAAAAATTCATCCTTTTAATAATGGAAATGGCAGAACAGGCCGATTACTTATGAACCTTGTAACAATGAAATTTGGATACAAACCTTTGGAACTTTATAAACGTGACGGGAAAAGCAGACAAGTTTATATACAATCAATGCAACAAGCAGACAAGGGAAATTTTGAATTACTTTACCGTTTGATTAGGAAAGAATTGGAAACTTTTTAATTGTTGTTCTTTAAGCGTAGACAAAACAATTTCATTCACTTTTGGCTTAGACACTTCTTGATTTTCAAGACACATGGTTGCGTAAACTGTATCAGTTAAAAGCTTTGTAAGAAAAGCTTCGTTTTGTAATTGTTTATATTTTTCGTAAAAAGTCATTAATAACAAAAATAGGAAACATAAATTGAAGACCCAAATAGAAGAAGTATAAATGCCCAAAACGAGGTTCAACGCAACGGAACTTGTATTGTAATTTCTATATCTTTATTCAACAGCAAACGGCCAAGCAAGCGTTACACAACCCAAAGCCCTGCAATAGCCAAGCCTTGTTTGTGGTGGAAAAGGCAATGACGCCATTACGGAATAACAAAGACAAGTCAAATGACCAATAAACAACTCATCAAAACAACAGGAACAATTTTAGTCAATAAAAATGCAGCAAGTGTTTTTGACTTCTTTGCTAATCCAAGCAACGACCATTTGTGGCGGACAGAAATAAATAAATCAACACTAGATGGTACATTACAATTAGGCGCTACGATTTTTGAATATTCTTACTTATCAAAAAAAGCACCTAACAATTTGATAGAACTAAAGTGTGTTCAGTTTGACAAAAACAAACTAGCCATTTTTGAAACGCAGAACAACGCTCACTTTTATATAAAAAGCCAACGACAAGTGAACGCTATTTCGGAAAACACAACAGAAATTATTTATACACTTGCCTTTGATATGGACATAGTAAAATATGCGTTGGGATTTCCTTTGCCAAAATTTATTGTTTCGTATAAAGCCAATAGTGATTTAAAAAAATATTTACAAAAACTGAAAAGAAAATTGGACAACGTTTGACAAAGCCCGGCCACTAATACTCGTTTTGGGGTAAGTTGGGCGCAACAAAAAGCTTATTGCACCTCTAGTAGCTTTATCGACTACGCTCTGCAGGATGATTGGCATCCCAAACCACTAGCCCCCATCAAATACATGCTTACCCACATTGGCATTATGTACGGAAGCAAAGAGTAAGTGAAGGTGCACCAACAAAACAAAAAAGCTGCCCAAATAGATTGTTTGGGCAGCTTTTTTGTAAGAAAAAGATACTATTTTACAATAAGTGTTGCATGTAGGTAGCCAAGTCCTTATCGCCACGCCCACTCAAACAAATAACCACATTATCGGTCGTGTTAAATGTCATTTGGTTTAGTGCCGCAAAAGCATGTGCGGTTTCTAGTGCCGGAATAATGCCTTCGGTTTTTGAAACATGAAAAGCTGCCTCCAAGGCCTCTTCGTCGGTAGCACTTAAAAAAGTGCCTCTACCACTTGCAAATAAATGTGCATGTAATGGGCCAATGCCAGGGTAGTCGAGGCCCGCCGAAATACTGTGCGGTTCAATTACTTGGCCATCAGCAGTTTGCATCACCAAACTTTTGCTGCCATGTAAAATACCGGGTTTTCCCAATTGTGTGGTGGCGGCACTTAGGCCTGAGTGAATACCGTGTCCGGCGGCTTCTACCGCTACCAATTCCACAGAAGGCTCATCCAAAAAATGGTAAAAAGCGCCGGCTGCATTGCTTCCTCCACCCACACAAGCTAGTACATGTGTAGGCAATTGACTGCCGATATGCTGCAACAGTTGTTGTTTTATTTCCTGACTAATAACACTTTGGAAACGTGCTACCATGTCCGGATAAGGGTGCGGCCCCACCACACTACCAATAATATAGTGCGTATCTATAGGGTTGTTAATCCAATCGCGAATAGCTTCGTTAGTGGCATCTTTCAGCGTTTTGCTGCCGCTCATTGCCGGAACCACGGTGGCACCTAGCATGCGCATACGGGCTACATTGGGCGCTTGCCTTTCAATGTCTTTCTCGCCCATGTATACAATACATTCCATTCCTTTTAGTGCACAAACAGTGGCAGTTGCTACGCCATGTTGTCCCGCTCCGGTTTCGGCAATAATGCGTTTTTTACCTAAGCGGATAGCTAATAAAATTTGACCAATGGTATTGTTGATTTTGTGTGCACCGGTGTGGCACAAATCCTCACGCTTTAACCAAATATTCGTTTGGTATTGTTTGCTTAAGCGTTGCGCATAAAACAAAGGAGTAGGTCGGCCTACATAATCGGTTAGCAGTTGTTGAAATTCGGCTTGAAATTCCTCGCTTTGCATAATCGACAAATACTGCGCTTTGAGTTCTTCCACATTGCGGTGCAGCATTTCGGGAATATAGGCACCGCCAAAGTTGCCGTAATAACCGTATTGGTTAGGATAGGTAAATTTTGCTTCGGGTAATGCAGTGTTGGTAGTAGTCATTTGATACAACTGAATAAGGTTCTAAAAAAATTAAGGTATGTGAATTTGTTCGGTTATAGGGGTGCCGTTGGCTTGGTATTCAATTCTGTTTCCACCAATGGAATACACCGATTTGTTGTAATTGTAAGTAACTACCGTTTGGCCTACTTTTTCAATACAGCTATGGTAGTTGTATAAAATAACGGTATTGGCAATTTGCCGAAGCCGAGCATCGTAATCGTATTGCAAATACACCGGCCCTATAAATTCCACCAAGCCTCTGTAATTTTTGGTTACCGCAACACCTGAGGCATCGGAAACCTGGTAATCGACAATTTTTCCATATTGCGATAGGGTAAGTGTAAACAATGGAGCATACAGTACCACATTGAATTCGCCATTGGATTTAAAGGTAAACCGATGCCGAACATTGTCGCTGCTATAACTGCTTGAAGCATTTTTAGCCGGTGCTACCACCACATTGTTTTGATGGGTTGAACCGGAACTTGCTTTGCTGCCATCTGTTTTAGCGGTATTTTGGCCGTTGTTGTTGGCACCCACTACCATGTTGGTACGCATGTTGTTTTTTTGCTTGTCGGTTGTGTTAGTGTGGTTATTGCTAGTTACATAAGTGGCGCTATTGGCCGATTGATTGCCCGAACTTTTGCTAATGCCGGCGGTGCCAAAGGGCTTAGCATTGCTGTTGCTTACGGCATTGCGAACAGGCTTAGCCGTGCTATTGTTGGTTTCACTTCCGTTGTTGCCGGGTACAATTTCGATAATAACCGGATTGTTGCCGGAACTTTTGAACACATTTTTTTTATTACCGCTATTGCTGTTTTGCGATATGGCCACTGTCATAGCGTTGTTGGTATTGGCGGAAGTAGACGACGGTGTGTTGGTTGTTTTGGCTGCTGTTTTTAAAATAGGAACCAACATTCCATTGTTATTGGATGGAGGTGGTGGTGGTGGTGTATTTTTTTTGATAGCGGTATACGTGCGATTGTTTTTTTCAATGGTAGACGTAGTGGCTTTGCTGCTGTTAGTAGTAGGCGGGTAAACAGGGCCAAAGTTGGGTTTGTCTATTGTTTTGGTTGCTTCGGCATAGCTTGCCGGCGCCGACATTACGGGTACCGGTTTGTTGGTTGGAGGAGCAGTTTTAGGAGCTTCTTCCACCTCTGTCTTTGTTTCCGCCTTGGTTTCTTCCTTGTCTGTTTCGGGCGTTTTGCCGGGCTGTAAGGTATATGCTTGGTTTTTTTTAGGTACCAATGCTCCTTTTAAATGCTGTCCTTTTAAATTGTTGTTGTTGGAAGAAGTGCCTGAAGGAAGGGTATAATTTCCCGATGCGGTAATTTTCTGTTCTCTTTGAGCAGGATCTATGTTGTTGCCATAAGGTTGGTTGTTGTCAACCGGTGGGGGTTCGTAAGCGGGTAATTTTTCTTTGACAACGGATTTGTCGGTATTGCCAGGGGTGAAAAGCTGCGATGATTTATTTTTTTCCGGTGCCAAAACACCTTTCAATTGTTGGCCTTTTAAGTTGGTATTGTTGGTTGGGCTGTTGGGAAGGGTATATTGGTTAGACGATAGAGCAGGTTGGTCGTTGCCTGACGGATAGTTACTGTTGTCGTTTACAGGAGGCGGACCATATTCCGAGTAACTGTCTTTGCTTTTGCTTTTTCCACTGCCGCTTGCATTGCTTTTATCGGCATTATTGGGCAAAAAAAGTTGCGATGATTTGTTTTTTTGTGGCACAATAGTGCCCGTAATTTTCTGCGACTGTGCTAGTGAAGAAAAGGATGCCAAAAATAAACTATATGCAACAATTAACTGTTTCATCAAATTTGTTTGATTTGGGTTACAAACTGACTCACTTTATCCATGTCTTTAATGCCCGGACTAATTTCGAATTTGCTATTGATATCAATCGAAAACAAATCTTTGGCAACCGAATCATTGGTAAACTCCTTTAACGCAAAAACATCGTCGTTTTGTATGCCGCCACTCAAAAAAAATGGTTTCCTGATGTCCAACCCTTTTAACACATTCCAATTGAACTTTTTACCGGTGCCACCGTATCCGGCTCCTTCCGTATCAAATAAAAACATGTCGCATACATCTATGTAATCTTTTATTTTCCACAAAATATTATCATCCTCGCTCAATCTAAATGCCTTGATAACAGATACATAGTTAGAAATGCGTTCGCACTCGCGTGGACTTTCGTCTCCATGCAGTTGCACCAAATACAATCCGCAGTCGTCAACCGTTTTTAAGATATCGTCGGTATAGGCATTTACAAAAACGCCCACTTTATTGATGTTTCCCCTGATGCGTTTGATGTTAATGGCCGGCATGTGTTTAAATACATATCTAGGGCTTTTGGGATAAAAAATAAATCCGCAAAACTCCACCCCCAACTGGTTAAGTTGGTTTACTTGATCCACATCGGTCATGCCACATACTTTTACCCTCATGCGTATTTTGATTTTAGGTCTGCTACAAATTCGGCAAATGCAATCGTTGGGTCGGCTTGTTTCATAAAGTTTTCGCCAATTAAAAAGCCTTTAAAACCGGCGTTGCGTAAAGTTACAATAGTATCGGTATTACTAATGCCACTTTCGGCAATTGGTATTTTTTGGTGTGCCAAAATAGCTGTTACCAATTGTAACGACGTCTGAATATCTACTTCAAAAGTTTTTAAATTGCGGTTGTTGACACCCACGCAGCTAATTTCGTCGCAAATATGCGCTAGTTCGTCGTGATTGTGAATTTCTAACAGTACCTCTAGTCCTAAACGGTTGGCAAAGCCGGCTAATTGTTGAACCCTTTGTGGCGATAAACAAGCAGCAATCAGTAAAATAACCGATGCGCCATAGGCTTTAGCTTCTAATATTTGGTATTCGTCTATTACAAATTCTTTGCGCAGCAAAGGCACAGATACTACTTGCGAAGCAGCTTGCAAATGACTAAGCGAGCCTCCAAAAAAATCAGCGTCGGTTAATACCGAGATGGCCGAAGCACCCAAATCGGAATAGCCTTTTGTTACGTCGGTAACCAATGAACGGTCGTTGATAATACCCTTAGAGGGGGATTTTCGTTTGTATTCGGCAATAATGCCTGTTTTGCTTTCATCAAGCAAAAATTGTTGTAGCGACAAAGAAGGTTGTGCAAACAAAGGCATCGCCTCTAGCTTGGCAACACTCACCAATGCTTTGGCCTCGGCTACTTCCACTTGTTTTCTAGCGATAATGGTATCTAAAATATTCATTATTGTAAACTGATTAAGGTTTGTAAGGCATGATAAGCTTTTCCGGAGTCTAAGCTAGTTACAGCAGCCTGATAGGCCTCATTGTAAGAAGCATAACTTCCCGTACAATGCAAGGCCATTGCCGCATTGGCCAATACCACCGCATTTTGAGCAAAAGTACCTTGACCTTTAATAATATTGGTAAATATGGTAGCTGCTTCGGTAACCGTTTCACCGCCATAAATGCTCTCTTGTGTAACGGTTCGTTTGCCTAATTGTTCGGCTGTGGCTATTTGCTCACCATGTTGGGTAATGATTTTAGTGTCGTTGGTTAACGATATTTCATCGTACCCATCTAGGCTATGGATAATGGTAAAGGGATTACCCGTTTGTTGCAACAAATAATTGTAAATACGTGCCATTTCTAAATTGTACACGCCTACTAGCTGATAGGCAGGTGCTGCAGGGTTTACCATAGGGCCTAGCATATTGAAAAATGTACGAACTCTTAAATTTTTTCGGATAGGGCCCACCGCCTTTAATGCAGGGTGAAATAGTGGGGCATGTAAAAAACAAATATTGGCTTCTTCCAACTCTTTACGCAATGCGGCACTATCGTTTTTGTGTTTGTAACCCAATTGCTCCATTACATTACTAGCACCACTTACCGACGAAGCGCCATAATTGCCATGTTTGGTTACTTTTTGTCCGGCTCCGGCCACTATAAAGCAAGCAAGTGTAGATATGTTAAACGTATTTTTACCGTCGCCACCTGTACCAACAATGTCTATGGTTTGATAAGTTCCCAAATCTACTTTTACACAAAGTTCTAAAAGCGCATCTCTGAAGCCTTGCAACTCGTCGATGGTAATACTACGCATTAAAAAAACCGTGATAAAAGCGGCCATTTCACTGTCGTTGTAGCAGCCGTTCGACATATTGACCAAAGTTTCTTTGGCTTGCAGGCGACTAAGTGTTTTGTGTTCAAATAAGTATTGCAATATTTTTTTCATCGTGTTGGTTGTTTGCGGATATTGGCATAAAGAATTGGTTGTCCGAAAATTATACAATCGGTTGTTGCAACCAATTGGTGATGATGGTTTCACCCACCGGGGTAAGCACACTCTCCGGATGAAATTGTACGCCTTGTACATCGTAGGTTTTGTGTTGTAAGGCCATTACAAAACCGGCTTCGTCTACGGCAGTTACTACCAAATCGCTGGGAAAACTAGCCGCATCTACTACCCAACTGTGGTACCTACCCACTGAAAAAGAGTCAGGTAGCCCTTTGAATAGCGGACTTTGAACTGTAGGCACCAATTGTATAGGTGTGGCTATACCATGGTACACTTTACTCAAGTTAACAAGGGTGCCTCCAAAACTTTGTCCAATTGCTTGATGCCCAAGACAAACGCCCAAAATAGATTTGGTGGATGCATACATTTTAATCAAAGGCAAAAGCAACCCTGCCTCTTCGGGAATACCCGGCCCCGGCGATAAAATAATTTTATCGTAGGCGGCAACATCGGCCAAATCTATTTCATCGTTTCTAAATACATCTACTGTGCTACCGGTCACTTTTTCTACCAAATGCACCAAGTTGTAGGTAAATGAATCGTAATTATCGAAAACTAATATTTTCATTATTGCGGTCTGTTTTGGTTGTATTAAATGTTGGCGGCTAACGGTATGGCTTTTTTTAATGCCCCCAACTTGTTGTTTACCTCTTGCAACTCGCTTTCGGGGTTGCTTGCGGCCACTACTCCGGCACCTGCTTGATAGTAAAGGGTGTTGTTTTTACTCAAGAATGTTCTAATCATAATAGCATGATTGCAACTACCATCAAAACCCATAAAGCCAATGCCGCCACCGTAGTAGCTGCGTTGTGTGGGTTCACAACTATCTATTAATTGCATGGCTTTTATTTTAGGTGCACCACTGAGTGTGCCCGCAGGAAATGTTTTGGCCAATAGTATGAACGGATTGCTGTTCGGTTTTACGGTGGCCGTTACTTCACTTACCAAGTGTATAACATGGCTATAATATTTTACCTCCTTGTATTGGCTTACGGTAACCTCATTGCACACACGACTCAAATCGTTGCGAGCCAAATCTACCAACATCACATGTTCGGCATTTTCTTTGGCGTCTAACAGCAGTTTTTCTGCGGCTTCTTTATCTTGTTCATCATCGCCGGTACGCTTAAAAGTGCCCGCTATAGGATGCACAATGGCTTTGCCATTTTTAATAATGAGCTGACTTTCGGGCGATGACCCCATCAGTTTATAATCGCCATAATCAAAAAAGAACAAGTACGGCGACGGGTTTACATTGCGCAAAGCGCGATATACATTAAATTCATCGCCTGTAAACGACTGTTGAAAGCGACGGCTAAGCACTATTTGAAACACATCGCCACGCAAACAACTTTGAATGCCTTTTTGTACCATGTGTACATAAGCATCGCTAGTCATGTTCGATTGTTCAGAACCTACAGTAGCAAAAGGAAAATGGGGAATATCATGATTTTTAATCAGGCTTTCTACCTTTTCTACATCACTTTTCAGTCCCTCTATTTTGTTTTCGCATAAGTACAATTCATTCTTGTGATGGTTAATGGCAATTACATATTGATACAATCGATAACGCATGAGCGGAATGGCATTTTCTGCCGTATTGCTTGCTTTCAGCGACACGGTATCAAAAAATTGTACTGCATCGTAAGTGGTATAGCCAAACAAACCTTGCGCATATTTGGCCTGTTTAATAGTACTGCTTGTAACCGCAAAACGTTGCATGAATTTCCAGAGTTCATTAGGTACGTCCTGACTATTGAGTATGGCTACTTGTTCGGCTGCTTGATTGGGTAGTTTGTACTCCAAGCGCTTGTTGTTGGTAATTTCTATACCGGCAATGGCATTAATGCCAATAAAGCTGTAGCTATTATCGGCCACATGGTAATCGCTACTTTCTAACAAAATAGTATCCCTGTATCTGTCGCGCAGGCGCAAGTAAATGCCTACGGGCGTATATACATCGGCTAGCATTTGTTTTACCTCCGTTTCTATAACAATTTTTTTCATAACATAGGTTTCTGTACTACAATTTAAATGAACTTGTTGGGTAGTTTGGGGCTGTGCAGGTGGTTAACATCGCTCAACTGTGGTTCGGGCTGTTTGCCTGTAGTCCTCGCCCCAATCGCCCGTTGGTTGTTGGGTCTGTGGGCTACTTGGCGTCCATCCCGCAGCCTTTGATTTTTTGTACCTTTTTTCAGCAACAAATACCGGAAAGCAGCTATCCATTACATCAAAAAACCCCAACAAATACTGTTGGGGTTTTTTGAAAATATTTTTCAAGTCAGTAAAGCAATAGCATTACAATACCCCATTAAGGTTTGTATGCCACCACCACTGAATATTATGAAACATTGCTACATTCATTATGCTGCAAATATAAGGTACGTTACGAATTGGCAATATTTTTTTATAAAATAAATGCCGCAGTTTGGCTTTTGTGGCAAGGTTTTGTTGAAAATGTAGGTATTTGTCACTAAAACCTTGCCAATTGTGGAGATTGGCCTAGCTACAATACGCCTTTGGTGCTTGGTAAAAAGTTGCTCAGCGGATCACGTTTTACGGCCATTTTAATGGCTTTGGCAAATGCTTTAAAAATGGCTTCAATTTTATGGTGTTCATTATCGCCTTTGCAAGCAATGTTTAAATTGCAACGAGCGCCATCGCTAAATGATTTAAAGAAATGAAAAAACATTTCGGTGGGCATTTCTCCTACTTTTTCACGTTTAAATTCGGCATCCCATACTAGCCAGTTGCGTCCACCAAAATCTATTAGTACTTTGGCTTCTGCTTCATCCATTGGTAGGGCAAATCCGTAGCGTTCCATTCCTCGCTTATCGGCTAGTGCCTTTGCAAAAGCTTCACCAAGGGCTATGCCGGTATCTTCTATTGTATGGTGTTCGTCTATGTGTAAATCGCCTTTGGTTACAATCCGCAAATCCATTTTGCCATGTCGGGCAATTTGATCGAGCATGTGGTCAAAAAAA
>JAIXOS010000246.1 GCA_027486695.1 Chitinophagaceae bacterium
CTACCACTTGCAAAACACTTACATCTGCTGTCATTGTAGGAGCACCAGCTAAAGCTGCTGTTGTTGTTGAACCTGCAAAAGCAACATCAACAGGAATGTAAGCACTGTAAGCAACTTTGCTCAATTCATTCAATGCAGCATCAATAGGCTCATAACTATCTGTAGTTACGTTGTATTGAAAATCGCTAATTACAGCAATAGCATTGATGAAACGGCAATGTGTAGCACCTGATGGAACAGCCAAAGAATCCATTGGATTAAATGCAGGTAACACTAAATCTGCACTGTTACGAGCTGCAAGGTGTGTAGTTGTAAAATCAACATTCACCACGCTATCCAATGACAAATTCTTATCAAAGTCAAACCCTTCAAGGTATTGTCTTTGTGTAGTAATCTCAATTTTACGATAGCCCCTTGCTTCAGTGCCATCTTCTAAATTGATTTTCTTCATTACACTGGTTAATCTGCCAGTTACTTGACTATCTGCCATTGTTCTAATCAACCCAGATAATGCAGTTCTAACTGATTTTCCAGTTTTGGCACAGCCACCAAACTCATTCATATTTTCTCTGGTTCTTTCAAACTCAGAGGCTGTTTTAACCTGGTCACCAGTTGGTCCACCAACCATGCCAGCAAAGTAGCCCTCTTGCCCTTTGATTTTGAAGTGGCGAACATCACCAAGAGTTCCCACATACTTTAAAGCACCTTTTTGTCTTGCCATTTTTTAATTTTTTAAAATGTGAAATAATGATTGCAATTGTACTTGCAAAGTTCAATACATACCTTTGAATTTATAACACATAAATAATTGTAAATCAATGCAATACAACGAAAAAGCACCGTACAGGGTGGAAACTCATTGGAAAATTGAAGAAGTGTTGGATGGTGATAGCATCATCATTAGCCATCTTTTCACTAAAATGCAAAAAGAGATTCGTCTTTATGGTTTAGATGCACCAGAAGTAAAGTATAGCAGGAAGATGAAAGAAGATGAGCTTAAAAGCCAATTACCAGCCCAAATTTTAAGGCAATTGGGTATGCAGTCATTACACTATGTTTTAAGCATTGCACCGCCACAAACGGCTGTAACCATCATTACTGAAGAAGCTATTTTTTATGATTATTGGAAACGGCAGTTAGGCTATGTAATACTGCCAAGTGGTGAGTGCCTAAATGATTTGCTGTTGCAAAATGGTTATGCAAAAGCTACACACCAATATTATTGCAGTAGGTTGAAGGAAATGCAATTATTTAACAGGCAGGCACAGCTTGAAAAGAAGGGAATTTACAGCGTAGTAAGTAGTTTTTAATTTGTTGTACTTATGTTGTACCAAATCATAGTATAACACCACAGAACTAAATAAAATCAATACTTTACAGGCGTATAATGGATAACCATATGTTATGTGCCGTTTTTCTTCTTTTCGTTAGTCAATTTTTGTTCTTATCATTTTTACTCCAACTATCAAAAGCCAAATTATCCAAAGTGTGCTGCCAATAAAACCCGCTAAGCCAACTACTAGAATATTAGGCATAACTGTCGCAAAGAGTTCTGTTTGAGCAAGCAGATAAATAACTGATGAAATATAACCAAGCCAAATTGTCCATTTAGGAAAGATTTTGAGTTGGGCAAAAGCAGATGTTATCATTATTGTCCAAGCAATGGTAAATAATTGTCCGATATGTTCTCCTAATACGACACCGCCATATTGATGTACAACTTGAAAAGCAACTTTACTGGCTTCCTTTGTCATTTCATTTCCTGTTATAAAATTGTTGGCTAAAACTGGAACAACAAAAGTCCAACGTAATAAACCAATCATTTGCACCAACAGACCAATAACGCCTAAGGTAGTTGCCCAGCGTACAAAATAAAACTTTTGTTCTAATTTTTGTCCTAACAAAACATAGGCTTCTAAAAGGGGCAACCCTAAAATTGCGAAAGCCCACCAAGTCCATATTAAACGATTTCCGCCTTCGTGAAACTTTGTCAATATTATCCCTGTTTCTTGCCGCAAGATGTTGGGATAATCAAAAATGATTGTCAATATAGTGTAGGGAATAAGTACCCCTATTGCACTAATAATGAGTAAAATACCAATTGTTTTTTCCGTTTTCATAGCTAGTTAAAATTTGAATGAATAACTAATGCTCGGCGTTGGATTCATTTTTAAGTCTTGACCTTCTGCTGTAAGAGCAATAACTCCAAGTCGAAAATTGAGACCTTTCCAAACATACCAACGAAAGCCTGCTTCAACCGCAAAAGCATTTTTGTCTTTGTAATCTCTCGTTAATCCACGCAAGTAAGAGGCTCCTGCATAAAACGAAGATGGTATCTCTTTTTTGTCTACAGGTAAAAACCAATAAGTTAGTCCTGCTTTTAGAAATTCAGTTGTAACTCCACTTGTAAAATTGGTTACATAATAACCACCGTGTACCGATAAATTATTTTGCTGATATTCCAACCCAATCGAAGGGTTTCGAAAACCATTAATGCTAAGCTGATGCTTAGGAAATTTGCTTTGTGCGAAGGCTGTACCTGTCATAACAAGCATTAAAGCCACAA
>JAIXOS010000478.1 GCA_027486695.1 Chitinophagaceae bacterium
GCATTATTCTTAAGAAAAATACATGCAGTAACATTTAAAGGGTTTTTGCTAAAACTAGTTATGTTTATTTTAGCTTTTACCTTGAAGAAAATTACTCTCTAAATAGCAACTTGGGTTAAATAGTAAAACACGTTGGTGCATTAGCAGTGCCGGCGAGCAATTAGCAGCCAAAAATAGTGCGTTAGCAATGCTAGCGGGCAATTAGCAGTACAAAACAATGCGTTAGCAATGCCGGCGAGCAATTAGAAATGAAAAAAAGTGCTTTAGAAACACTAGCGAGCAATTAGCAGCACAAAACAATGCATTAGCAATGTTAGCGAGCAATTAGAAAGAAAAAACGGGTCTTTCGAAATACTAGCGAGCAATTAGCAGCAAATAGTGCTAACGCTGTGCTTTTTGCACGAGAGTTCCAAAGCCAAAAAGCACTTTTTGAACAAGAATTCCTTCTTTGGACAAAAAGTTTAAAAAGGCACTTCCGTTATCTATAAAGCTAGCGTTCAATGAATACCAACAATGGGTAAAGCCAGAAATTTTAAAAAGTTTTTTCCGCCCCCAATAGATTAGAAGCCGTGTGTATAGCATTTTTTTATTAATATCGCATTTTAGTTATTTTATCACTTAATTATTACAAAACAATCGCCATGTTCAGAATATCTTTTTTTACTTTATTCATGTTTTTGTTTACGGGTATCGGTGTATATGCCCAAAATATTACCACTAAAGATGCCAACACACTGTTATCCAAAACGGGTTTTACCAAAGTACCTGTTGCAGAATACGTTGTTTCGGATGCATATGAAGATGCAAAACTTGGTTTAAAGCACGTTTATCTTCAACAAACTTACCAAGGCATCAAAGTATACAATGCCATTCAATCCATGGTATTTAAAAAAGATACGCTACAGTACCAAACCGATGCATTTGTTCCCAACATAGCAAGCAAAGCAGGTAGTGCTACGCCTATTATTTCCGCTGCTAATGCAGTAGATTCTGCCGCCAAACACCTTGGATTAACCAAACCGGCACAACTTGCCCTTTTACAAAATAATTTTACCAACCATAAAAAAATAATTTTCTCACCTGCGGGCATTGCCAAGCAAAACATCATTACTGAATTAATATGGGTCAGCACCAACAATGGTAAAACCATGCAACTTGCATGGAATGTGAGTATAGATGTGGATGGAACGGCAGATTTTTGGAATGTGCGCATCAATGCCATCAATGGGCAATTTATTGACAAAGATAATTATACAGTATACGAAAATGCCGAACCGCACCATGCAACGCAGGTTAAAAAAAAAGAGCCAAACGAAAACATCGCCGCAAAAATGGATGACGAGGGATTACACCAACAGTTTGGGTTAAATAATCGGCCTCCCGCCACAAACACTGCATTGTACAATGTGGTACCTTACCCTTACGAAAACCGTTTTGTAGGCAATGTTTCCATAGAAACCGACCCATGGACAAAGGCGGGCGTATTTAACGACGCTACCACTTTTGGTTGGCATTTTGACGGTATCAGCTCATACAGGTATACAAGGGGCAACAACGTATATGCTTACGACGACAGTCTTGTAAGAAATGTCCCCGGCAGATCGGCTTCATCTACTACCCTACAGCCCAATTTAAGTTTCAATTACACGCCCAATTTTACATTACAACCCACCGACCCCAACAATCGCCTTTTTGCTACTACCAATTTGTTTTATTGGAACAATATTTTGCACGACTTATATTACCAATATGGGTTTACGGAAGTAGCGGGCAATTTTCAAAATGACAATATTTTTCGTGGAGGATTGGGTGGCGATTATGTAGTTGCAGAAGCGCAAGATGGTGGTGGTACCAACAATGCCAACTTTAGCACCCCGCCGGATGGCTCTAGAGGAAGGATGCAAATGTATTTGTACAATGCACTTTTTAATCCCCTCACCATCACTACTCCCTCCTACCTTGCCGGTATCGACTCTTTTAAGGAATCAGCCGTAAGTCCGTACAATTTACTCAGAAAAGTAGGATCGGTAACCGGACAAGTTGTTTTTTATAATGACGATGCAAGTGGTACCACACAAGAAGGATGCACACTACAACCAAGCAACGATGTAGCCGGTAAAATTGTGTTTATCAACAGCAGTAGTTGCCGATTTGCACTGAAAATTAAAAATGCCCAAAATGCCGGTGCCATAGCTGTAATAGTAGGCAGAACTTTTGGGCCTGCCATAGTGATGGGGGGCACCGACAGTTCCATTGTAATACCGGCAATCATGATTTCTAGTACAGATGGTGATAAAATAAAGGCAGCACTCAATAACCGAGATACGGTAAATGCAACTATTGCTACGGGTGTGCGGTTTGATGGGGCGATAGACAATGGCATTATTGCGCACGAGTACATGCACGGTATATCTAACCGCTTAACTGGCGGACCATCCACAACATCATGTTTAAACAACAAAGAAAAAGGTAGCGAAGGTTGGAGCGATTATTCAGGACTGATGATAAATACTGATTGGTCTACTGCCAAATTAACCGATGGCACTAAAGTTAAAAGCCATGGCCAATATGCAAGCAACCAAATACCAGGTGGATTAGGTAATAGAACGTATCCCTATAGCACCGACATGTCAATCAATCCACATACTTACGCAGATTTAAAAGATCCCTTCTACAATGGACAAGTACATTATATAGGTGAAGTGTGGTGCTCCGCTTTGTGGGATATGACTTGGAACATTATTCAACAAGAGGGAACTATTAACACCAATTTGTTCAATCCCTCGGCAGAAGGCGGCAACTCAATAGCCTTACAATTGGTAATGACCGGATTAACCCTGCAAAAATGCAGACCTGGATTTTTAGATTCACGCGATGCAATTTTGGCTGCAGATTCTATTTTATATGGTTTTAAACACAAATGCGCCATATGGGATGCTTTTGCAAGGCGCGGCATGGGGCTAAGTGCCGTACAAGGGCTTGCTGATAGTACCAACGACCAAGTACCTGCTTTTGATGTGCCTAAATGCGCTTTACCTTTGCACTTGATAGGGTTTAAAGCCACAGCAGCCGGAAAGGGCATACAATTGGAATGGAATACGATTGCGGAAACCAATACCCAATCTTTTGTTGTTGAATATTCAACAGATGGTAATAATTGGACGATACTTTCATCTGTTGCTGCAAAAAATACAGCAACTGCCAATAGCTATTCCTATTTTCATGCACAACCTGCCGAGGGGAGCAATTATTACCGCTTAAAAATGGTAGATATCAATGGCAGCTTTACTTATAGCAATGTAACCTTTGCGGTAATGGGTGGAAAAACTGATTTTAGTATTTTTCCAAACCCTGTAAAGGGTAAGCTGTTTGTGCAATGGACAAGTACAAAACATGAAATATGCACGTTGATAGTTACAGATATAGAAGGAAAAACGTTGCTGCAACAATCTGCCAATGTTCAAAAAGGCAACAACTTGTTTAACGTAAACACAGAATCGCTAGCAAAAGGCACTTATATATTGATGATAAAAGGAACGAAAAATGTACAACAGGTATTTATAAAAGAGTAAAAAGAAGAAAGATGTTTTTCTCGCTTAGGTACGTGAAGCCACGTACCTTTTTGCTTTATCTCAATAGCACGAAGCAAGGCAAGAATACTCCAATAAATGTTGAACAGTGTACAACCAATAAATCTTTTTACAATAAAGCAAAACTATCGCCATCAAAC
>JAIXOS010000418.1 GCA_027486695.1 Chitinophagaceae bacterium
GTGGTGGTGGGGAACATATAATTCTGCCATACGGCCAATGTTAGCAGTAGTAGCCGGGTACACGGTGCCACCTAGTAGCAATAGCCTTGAACGGTGCCAACGCCCTAATAGCTAAATAGGTAGTACCGGCTTCTGGCTCACACCCTACCAAAGAGGCTACCATGTAGCCGTTAAATAGTAGTTAATTGGCAACTTTGTGTAGCACGATGATTCTGCATAATCCAAAACAGATATGGGTAAATGAATTGGTGTTACCGAAACAAAGGGTTGACTTAAATATGTGCACTATTGCTTCTGAGGGATGGATTTAAATGCATAACCGAGTGCCGAAAAATGCTCCAATACATAGGGCAATGCATAACTAAGGCGACTCCATGCTTTGGTGCTATCGTGAAAAACAATAATGGAACCATTAGTAGCATGGCGTACTACATTGAGGGCACAATGTTGGGGCGATAGTTGCGTATCAAAATCGCCGCTTAGTACGTCCCACATAACAATGTTGGCAAACTGCGGCTGTAAATGATTGGCCGGGCGTAGCAGTTGCTTAGCTTGTTGTCGCTTGATGCGCCCATAAGGAGGCCGAAACAGCGTAGTTGGAAGGTATTGCGCCGCTTGGTACACATTGCGGCAGTAGGCTTGGTTTTGGGTATGCCAACCATTGAGGTGGTTGTGGGTATGGTTGCCTATGCTATGTCCTTGCTGTACCATTTGGTGATACACTTGCGGATGCTGTACAACATTGTTACCAATACAAAAGAAGGTGGCTTTGGCTTGGTACTGTTGCAAAGTTTGCAAGACAAAGGGCGTAGCTGTGGGATGCGGTCCGTCGTCGAAAGTTAGGTAAAGGGTATTGTTAGTACTAGGCGGCATTTGCCAAGTAAGTTGCGGATACAACGCTTTTAACCACCAAGGAGTTTTCACCAAATACATAATGGTAAAGGTATTGGTATTGCAGCATATTGTTGTGCATTGGCTATTTGTAACCATGAACCACCAAATGGAACAATTGGTTTTGATAAAAGTAGGCTTTGCCTCGCTTTTGCAAATAGGCTTTTTGTTGTTCGTAAGAGGCCAAAAAGGCATTTGCAAAATCCATAACCCTAGTTGTTGAAACAAACTGCGGCTGTATGATGTTTTTAGTAACTACCGACTGTGCCCAACCGGCAACGAGTTGCGGAAAAGCGGCTAAAGTAAGCACCGGAGCGGCAAATACCTCGCAGCTGAGAATGCTGCTATCGGCACCAAGCGCTATGAAGCCAGCAAAAGTACTATCGGAATGTTGCCATTTGCCGGCAAAAAATTGAAGATAGGGTAAAATGGCTTTGTTGTGTTTTTGATACGCTTGTGTGTAAGGCCAAGTGGTGGTTAATTTATTGGCATCGGGTAGTCGGTTTTCAATTTCGGTCCAAATCCAATGTTGGCTGTTGGTACTGTCCATGATACGGCGCAACATTTCGTCGGCATTGCCCACATAAGTAAACGATTTGTTTTTATTGCTCCAACGGCCTTTTTCCACGCAATACACATCAATAAACTCGTCGGAAGCCTTTGGTGCAAGAAGTTTGCTTTCGGCAAGCATCCTATCTTGTTTGCCACCGGCAATGATATCGCCGCTATTGAGCATGATGTATTGGTTACTTCTATTTTTTAGTTGCAGCAATTTTACATTAGCATCTCCATTGTAGTAGAATTCTTTGATTTCAATTTTCCCCTTTTTTATTGCCTCTGCTAAACCAATCACCGTTTGTTGGGTGGGTAATGCCAGTAATTTATTTACCTGATTTTTATACCGAATGGGCACCAATTGCAAGTTTTGAAACTGCCAAATACTATCTATTTCAATATATATGTGCGGATAAGTTAGCTGTGCATAGGTTTTGGGTAGCACCATTACGGCAAAGGCGATACAAATGGTGCGTAAAAAAAGGCGATAACAACACATAGAACAACAATAAGTACAAAATAGGTAGCTACGGCAAAAATAGGCAAAGGAACCCGTAAAGCATTAATTGGTGCTCAATGCCGATTGATTTTTCCCATATTGAGAAGCATTTTCTATACATAAGAAAATGGTGGAGAGAAAAATAGTTTAATACCATTGATTTTCAATACCATTTGTACAGCTATATTTATTGGCACAAATATTTGTAATGAGTCCTTACCATGCAATTAAAACCAAAACCAATACGCCAATTATTACCTCACCCATATGGGTGAATTTTTTCATTTCACCTCAAAAGGTGACTATGTGGGCAGCTTAAAATAATAATTTTACTCTTCCAAATACCTATATTCTATTAGATCCTACAAATACGAACCACCATGATGCGTACAATCAAAACTTTCACAGCCATTGCAGCAATCATTTTTTCGGTAACAGCTTGTAAAAAAACCGATACCGATACCAATAACCCTATTACCGGAACCAAATTGGCGCCGGATGGTTTTAACTTTACCACTACCAAAACCATCACGATTGATGTTAACCTACTTAGCAACAACAATGGTGCTATTTCGGGCGTGCCGGTAAGTGTTTATGCTTATTGGAACAACGAAATGGGTAATAAATTGCTAACCACACTCAGCAACAAAGCAGGTAAAATAAGTGCACAAATTCAAGTGCCTTCCTACATTGATACTTTGATTATTGACCCCAATTATTTAGGTCTGTTACGCAATACCAAAGCCTACATTAACAACAATAGTATTTCTGCAACAATTGGCGGCATTAACGGTTTTTCGGGTAATATTGTTGGTAGCTTTTCTGCCGAGCAGCCTTTGGTTGGTACTGTACAGCAAAAAGATGTATTGGATATTAATGGCGTACGCACCAATACGGTTTTTAAATACATGGGTACTACCGATAACAATGGTAAGCCCAATTACCTTGAATCTCCGCGCGATGCAATTTCTTCCGATATGTTAGCAGCCATCAACAATTCGTTGCCCGAAAGCCAGAGGGTACCTGATGTTCGCCCAAGTTATTTATCCAATAATGCCACTTCCAATTTGGTAATTGTAAAACGTTCCGATATATGGATTACGTTTGTACACGAAGGTGCTGGCTATCGAAATTCATTGGGTTTTTACAAATATCCTACCAATAAGCCACCAACAAGTTTGGCTGATATAGATACCATTACGTTTATTTATCCGAATACAAGCTATACCAATAGTGGCGGCAACCTTACTTCGGGCGATAAAGTGAAAATTGGTACGTTTGATGCTGGTACTACTATTGGTATTGTTTTGTATCAAGATGCTTGGAAGGGAGGCACATCAAACAATGTTAGAACAACTAACACAGCCTTTTTTTCCGATTCTTATTTAAATCCGGAATCTACCGAAGCTTTACGCAAACACTCTGTTTTACTTACTTATAACGATTACTTATTGGTTGGTTTTGAGGATATCAACAGAAGTTATGGCGGTTGTGATCAAGATTTTAACGATGCAATTTATTATGCAAGTTCAAATCCTGTAGACGCTATTTCGAGAGAAGGGATAAAACCGGTAGACAGACCCGTAGATACGGACGGAGATGGGGTGAATGATCCATTAGACGAATTTCCGAACGATCGAACAAGAGCATACATCAATTATTTTCCCAACATAAACCAATGGGGTACGCTTGCATTTGAAGACCAATGGCCTAATTCGGGCGATTATGACATGAACGATTTGGTTGTGCGTTACCGTTACAAAATGATTAGCAATGCAAGCAACAACGTGGTTGAAATGACTGGTGAATTTGCGCCTATAGCGGCAGGAGCCAATTTTCAAAATGGCTTTGGGGTAGAATTTCCTTTTAGTGCCAGCAATATTAGTAGCGTAACGTATGCTAATAAAGACAAGTGTTTAAGTAATGGGTATATTACCCTCAATGCCAATGGTACAGAAGCTGGCCAAACCAAAGCAGTAATTATTCCTTTCGATAACTCCTACAATTTACTCTCCTATTCCAATGGTTCTTTTATTGTAAATACCGATAAAACAAAAGATAAGATTAGTGGCGATACTTCTCGAATCAGTATTGTATTTACGGCTCCTATTAGCACTGCAACTTTAGGCACTATTCCCTTTAATCCGTTTTTGATAAGCAATATGCGCAGAACTTACGAGGTTCACCTTCCGGGGACTACCCCTACCAATAAGGCAAATGCCAATTTATTGGGAACAGGTGAAGATGCAAGCCGTCCTTCACAGGGAAAATATTACGTAAATGCTTTAAACTATCCATGGGCACTCAGTTTTGTAGAGCCATTTGAATACCCGAAAGAAGTAAGCAATGTCAAGGATACCTATTTATTTTTTACCAATTGGGCCGGATCGGGTGGAACAACCTATACCGATTGGTACAAAAACACCCAATCGGGCTACAGAGCTTCTAATAATATTTATTAAATCAATCTGCAATCTATCAAAGCCGTGCTAAAAATCGTTTAGCACGGCTTTTTACATGGAAAGAACCTCCTTATACAACCGGTCATTGAAAAATGGCAGCAACATTAGTTCGAAACCAAAGCGAGTGAGCTATCCATAAAGGTCTATATAGCTTGAAAATCCTTTTAGAAGTAATTTTTTACTAGATAAAACGTAAGTGAACGATAGTGCAGTTGCATAAACCGTTTCCGAATGCAATTGCTCACAAGGCATATTTATTGCCGCGAATAACAACCCATGTGTTGTTTTATTAGGTATTTAACATAGTTTTTTTGGCAGAAACAAGTTTTTGATTTTACTTTGAAAAACAAAGTACTTTTATGAACAACGAATCTACACCGCTCCAAAACCTAGCTCAAATAAAAAAAATGATGGAACAAAGCAGTCGCTTTGTAAGTTTAAGTGGTTTAAGCGGTATTGCAGCTGGATTAAGTGCGTTGGTAGGTGCATGGTTTGCCTATCAAGAAATTGCAGCACATAGAGGAGCTATGACCAACTTAAAATATGCTCCCAAAACAGCACCGGTTTATGCCAACGGATTGGATATTCGTGAGTTCATGGGCGAAAAGCTTTTTGTAATAGCTATTGGTACATTCGTCGCTGCATTTGCATTGTCGTTTTTATTCACCTATCTGCGCAGCAAAAAAACCAATATTCCGCTTTGGGGCAGTTCGGCAAGGCGTTTAATGTTTCAGGTTGCAGTTCCTCTTGTAGCAGGTGGTATTTATTTACTCAAGTTGATTGAAAACGGAGCCTTCGGATTTATTGCTCCTGGCTGTCTGTTATTTTACGGATTGGCCTTGGTCAATGCAAGCAAGTATACACTGAGCGAGGTGAAATATTTAGGTTATTGCCAAATAACTCTAGGTGTTGTCAACGTTTTTTTTGTTGGTTTCGGGTTGTACTTTTGGACACTTGGTTTTGGTATTCTGCACATCGTATACGGCACCATTATGTGGTTAAAATACGAACGCGTAGGCCAATAATGCAAAGTTATTTATCATTAGAAATCGTTTTGATGCATTAACATGAACAATCCCATACAACATTTAAATAAAATTTTTGACAGTAGAATACGATTGGGTATTATGAGTGCGGTGATGGTAAATGATGCCGTAAATTTTAATGACCTGAAAGAATTGCTGCAAATTACAGATGGCAATTTGGCAAGCCACCTAAAAACACTGGAAGAAAATACCTACATACAAGTCCAAAAGGGATTTATAGGACGCAAAACCAATACCACCTATGCCGTTACCCAACAAGGTCAAATAGCTTTTAAGGCACATTTGGCAGCATTGGAAGCCATGATAAAAAATATGCACTAATTTTTTTTGCACCTACACTTTGAAACACAAAGCACTTTTAAATGAACAAAATCAAACAAACAGGCAAATTGCTAACACTCCTATGGCTAACAGCCTGCATTTGCTTTACCTGGCTAATCATCCTGTCAATTTTCATAAAAGAACAGGATTTGTTCACCTGCCTATATGCGGGAGTCTTTGCTGCAATAGGTAGTGCTTTTGGAAGCTTGCCCGCCTTACTATTGTACGGCTTTGTGTTACCGTATTTGCAGCAACAGCAATTGCCTTTGCTTACTAAATGGCGCCATATAGTTTTATTGAATGTACTAGTTACTTTCTTGTATGGTGGAATAAGTTGTTTTGTAGCGCTAGAACTAGGATTCAACAATCTTTGGTCCGTTGAACAAATGGCCTTACCTCTAGGTATTTCGGCAGCTGTTTTTATCAGTTTATCCCTATCGCAATATTGGCATCGAAAAGTACTGAATGCTTATTTAGCATTTTCTCCATCGTCATCAAAACCCATCCATATGCAAGTAGAAAACACCACCACACAAGTGGCCAATTCCGTAACACCCGATAGCAAATCGGCTAATAAAATTGTGATAAAAGCGGTAATAACAGGCGTACTCATTTTAATTATGCTAATACCTTCTGCATTTGTAACAAGCTTAATTACCGAACGGCAATTGAGACAAGAACAAGTAGTTAATGAAGTAACCGCCAAATGGTCGGGATCACAAATTGTTACTGCACCCTACATTAGTGTTCCCTACACCAAAACAATAGTTAGCAGCAACGGAAAATTGCAAACAGTTACAGATCAACTGTTTATCTTAGCCAATCAGTTGCAAGTAAATGCACATATTCAACCGGAATTAAGACCTCGTTCCATTTACAAAGTATTGCTCTACAAAGCCGTTAACCAATGTACAGGCAATTTTGTTTGTCAAGAACCTACTAGTATTCCGTCTGAGAGCATTCAATGGCAAAACGCAAGAATATGTGCTACTATTTCAGATTTTAAAGGCATTGAGGAACGGTTGGTAGTACAATTTAATGGAAAGCCTTACGAAATGGAAGTAGGACTACCCCATGCTGTAAAAAATGTTGCCGGCTTTTCAGCATCCATCCCTTTATCTGCCGATATGCTGGGCAAACCGTTACAATTTCAAGTAACCATACACCTAAAAGGCAGCGAACAATTGCATTTTATTCCGCTTGCGGGCAATAGTTCCTTTTCGGTTACTTCCAATTGGCCCAACCCATCTTTCGATGGCAATGTTTTACCCGGTAAGCGTGTGGTACACGATAAAGGCTTCGAGGCTTCTTGGACATTCAACAAAGCCAATTTGCCATTTTCAACAGTACTCACCGAATGGCCTGCAGAAATCCAAAGCCTTGCCTTTGGGGTAAGTATGCTACAACCGGCCGATCAGTACGCCAAAACCATGCGCAGTGCTAAATATGCCATTCTGTTTATTGGACTTACTTTTGCCTTATTTTTTGTAATCGAATTGCTGCAACACAAACCACTGCACCCAGTACAATATGTATTGGTAGGTTTTGCTTTGGTTGTTTTTTATGTGTTGTTATTGGCGTTGAGCGAGTTTGTTTTATTCAATTGGGCGTATGCTGCTGCTTCTTTGGCAACTATTGGATTAATTTCGGGTTATGCAAAGAGCCATTTTAAACTGTGGAAAACCGCCGCAGCGCTTGCAGGCTTACTATCAGGTTTATATGCATTCATTTTCATTCTTATTCAATTGGAAGACACTGCTTTACTAGTAGGTAGTATTGGCTTATTTGCGGTGTTGGCACTCATTATGTATGCCAGCAAAAAAATCAATTGGTATCCGTCTGCTAATACGGTAGCTTAATTTTTTAGCGAGGGTATGTGTTAATTAACGCTGCCCTCGCTATCTTTTTACTACAACATGGGCAACTTTCTACGATATTTGCCAACTATGTACACTCGTTTTCCTAACACAACAACCATTCGTAAATGGCTCGCCTGCGTATTTTGTGTGGCATGCTGTATGGCTTGTGAAAACAATATGGAAGAGGTGAAAAATTTTGGAAAAAAAACCACCGGTATTGAAGAAGGCAAAATGATAGAAAACTATTTGAGTAGCAATGGTATTATGAAAGCCAAATTGCGGGCTCCCCTAATGTTGCGATATTTGACAGACACTGCCAAAATTGAATTTCCAAAAACCCTGCATGTAGATTTTTATGACAGCCTTGCGGCTGAAGAAAGTTGGCTTGATGCCAAGTATGGCCGCTATTTAGAATACGAGAACAAAGTTCTACTACGCGATAGTGTTATTTTTAAAAGCAAAAAGGGAGATACCTTGTGGTGCCATGAACTCTATTGGGATCAAACTGCAGGCACCTTTTTTACCGATAAACCCGCAATCATCAGCCAAAAACAGCCTTTACAAAAAATATATGCTTCAAAAGGACTTATTGCAGATCAAAATTTTAGGTGGTTTACCCTCAATGGCGTGGGCAAAAAATACACAGGCAACAATAATTTTATAGCAGTGCCCGATAGCACCTATTAATGCCTAGCTATCGAACCAATCAGGCAACTTTACTGACAAAAAAACTAATTGAAAATGCTCGGTTTGGGTAACTGACCGCTTGGCTTTTTTTGAGCCACTTCATGTAAATGCAGTCTTTTAGATACTTTTGAAAAAATTATATATCCAAAATTCATCCCCACATGGAATTGTAATTTTTTTTATTATTTGTTTATTGGCTTTCAAAAAACAAGCACAACAAGTAAGTACTTATTTTCGCAGGAGGCTAGTTTAGACAAAGATGTTGTTGATTTTCAGAAATACAACAATAAAATTTGTGCTGATAACATTATTGCTAGCGTTATGCAATTTGCATTGACGGCTTCTCTCAGAAAAGTAAAATATGCGATAAAGAAAACTGAAATAACGTTAAACTCGGCTTAGGGATTGCCGTAAGTACCCCGCAAAGGCTGTGCGTTGGGAGCAGATGTGGGCGGACTGCGGAGTACTGCAAAAAGCCCGACCCGAAAGGGTAAGCCCCTAATAATTAATATTATTGGGGACTAAAACCGTTGACAACAGCCAAGATAAATCCTCGCTTAATCCCACTTTTTTAATAAATCGGGCCTGCGTGTTTTGGTGCGTTCCATACTTTGCTCCAAGCGCCAAGCTTCTACTTTTTTGGGGTCGCCTTGCAAAAGTATGTCGGGTACTTTCCATCCTTTGAAGTCGGCAGGGCGCGTATACACGGGCGGGGCTAGTAAATTATCCTGAAAAGAATCGGTCAGTGCCGAAGTTTCATCGTTCAATACACCTGGAATAATGCGACCAATAGCATCAACCACCACGGCGGCAGCTAGTTCGCCACCACTCAGCACATAATCGCCAATGGAAATTTCGCAAGTAATGTAATGGTCGCGAATGCGTTGATCGATGCCTTTATAGTGTCCGCAAATGATGAGCAAATTGTTTTTGAGGGAAAGCTGATTGGCCATACTTTGGTTAAATGTGGGGCCATCGGGGGTCATGTAAATGATTTCATCGTAGGTATGTTCTTTTTGTAGGTGTTCTATCATATTGGCCAATGGTTCGCATAGCATCACCATACCTGCACCGCCACCATATTGGTAGTCGTCTACCTGACCATGTTTGTTGATGGCCCAATTGCGCAAATTGTGTGTGCGTACTTGTAACAACCCTTTGTCGTGCGCCCTTTTCATGATGCTGTGGGCAAAAGGACTGTCGAGTAATTCGGGAGCTACGGAAACAATATCAATTAGCATAACGTTTAATTTTTTGTAAAAAAAGGGAAGCCATCTGCTCGGCACGAACAGAGGTGGAAGGTGCGTTTACACTTCGTCATCGCCCATAAACTCTGTCAAATCGCGTCGATCTCTTTTGGTAGGTCGGCCCACTTTACTTAAGCGCTTACCGGTATGAAAAGCTGCCGGCTGAAAGGTAACTACATCTAATGCCTCGGGCGGGGTAATGTCTTCGTAATATTTTATGGCTTCTACATATGCCATGCGCGTGTGTAGCAAAGCCGTTACTTTAACAACCCACTTACGACCTTCTGTTTTTACATCGTAAACATCGCCTACGTGTACCGTTTTGGCAGGTTTTACGTTGGTGCCCAAGCATTTTACTTTGCCATTGTCGCAAGCGTCGGCCGCCTGAGCGCGGGTTTTGAACAGTCGAATACTCCACAAATATTTATCGATGCGTAGCTTTTCTTTTTCGGACATATACAGAATGCTTAACAGGTTGATGGATACAAAGGCAAATGAGTGGTAAGATAGGCGGCTTTGATTAACCTATGGGAATGGTTTCTTGTAGCAAGGTATTGCCTTCTGTGTTTACATAGCTAATGGTATGCTGTTGTATATTGCAAATCCATTTTTCTACTCCAGCTTCGGCTGCCTGTTGGCAAAAAGTGGAGTAGTTGGTCATGCCTTGTTGGTGTGCCTTCAGCGCCTCCTGCAATTTGGTAGCACTGCTTGTGGCGTTTACGGTAAATGTAACCACTTGCGGAGGCATGATGCGTACTTGTTCTTGATTAGCCCCTGCATATACGGTGCTGCCATCGACCACAAAATGCTCGTAGGTAACAACGCCCATTAGTTTTAGTGCCCGTACAAATAAAGGATATTCGGCTCCGGAAGTTACTTTGGCACTAGCAGCTTGAATTTGTTCAGCGGTAAACATAAGTTGATTTGCTAGAAGTGAATTACAAAAGTAGGTGAGTAGCCAAAGCCTACCAAAAACACCCGTTGCGCAATGTGTATTGGTAGTGGCGCTTTGTTTAAATGAACATGCCCCTTATTTTAGGGGCATGTTAGCAGAGAGGAAGGGATTCGAACCCTCGATACAGTTTCCCGTATACACACTTTCCAGGCGTGCTCCTTCAACCACTCGGACACCTCTCTGTTTGCGGGTTGCAAAAATAACCGTTACTGACCATTAATAAGCGAATATTTTTTTTGCATTGGCTGTAGTTATTTCTGCAACGTTGTTGAGGGTTGTTTCTTTTACTACTGCAAGCTTTTCGGCAATGTTCAATAGGTAACTACTTTGGTTACGCTGTCCCCTAAAAGGTACAGGGGGCAAGTAAGGAGCGTCGGTTTCAAGAACGAGGTGCTGCAGCGAAATGTTTGATAATGCAGCAGGCAATCCACTGTTTTTATAGGTGAGTACTCCGCCAATACCTAGATAAAAACCCATATCAATAATTTGCTTGGCACTTTCGGCACTACCACTAAAACAATGAAAAATGCCGCGAAGTCCTTTTTGTGCAAAAGGTTTTACACGGTTAATGGTTTCCTGCATGGCATTGCGGGTATGGATAATGATGGGCAAGTTGAGTTGTAAAGCCCATTCCATTTGGGTATCAAAAGCAATGTATTGTTGTTTCGCAAATGTTTTGTCCCAATAAAAATCAAGTCCAATTTCGCCTATTGCCGCAAATGGACGATTTTGTAAATGCTTTTCGGCAATATGCAATTCAGATACATAATTATCCTTAATATAACAAGGGTGTACGCCCATTGTGGCTACACAAACATGGGGATGGGTGGCTTCTAATTGCAGCATGGAAGCATGCGCTTCGCTATCGATGGCAGGTAAATAAATACGCTCTATGCCATTTTGTTGCGCATTGGCCAATACTTGCTCTATATCGGCTTCAAAAGCAGCGTCGTACAAGTGTGCGTGGGTATCTATCAAAGTCATGTTGCAAATTTGCAGTATTGGATGATGTTTTGTTAATTTTTTTTGCGCTACAGATAATAAATTGAACTCACTATCCGTTTATAATACACGCATACTGTACTACAAGTTAGAGACTGGAGATGCCAATAGCAGTAAAAAATACAAGAATAATAGATTAAACTTTGTTTTCATAGGGTACGGATTAAATCGAGCCGGGGTTTTCACCCTGGCTCTTAGCATTTTCCGCTTTTGGCATTAACAATAGGTGGTTTTGAATACAAATAGGCTATTTTCGAATCGGCACATTATTTTGCGCACTAAAACAAGAAACCCACGACTAGCGTGGGTTTCTTGTTTTTTAAAGTGGTGTGAGCCGGGATCGAACCGGCGACACAAGGATTTTCAGTCCTTTGCTCTACCGACTGAGCTACCGCACCATCCGTAAAGGAGTGCAAATATAGTACTTTTCATATTTCGAACAAGTATTTCCAGAAAAAAATCTGTTTTACTGAAAAAAACTGCTTACAAACATATTTATTGCTTCATTACCAAGGTTTACCGTTCCACCAAATGTGAACAGGCTGTTGCATAGCAGCATACGCATCGTTCCACAACACAATCCTATGTTCTAATGCTGCAATAGCTGCTTGTGTAGCTTCCTCCCATTTGTGCGCATCTTGTCCGCACAGTTCGGCCACCATTTGTGCCGCTAATTGGCTGTGGTGTCCGCCGTCCACTTCTATATGTCGTTCTAAATAATAGGTAAAAATAGATAACAGCGCAGGGTGCTGCTGCGACAACTGCTTGACCAAGGACAAAAACATATCGGGTATTAAATCTTCCCGACCATAGGTAAAAACGGCCGCTTGTACCCAAACAGGTGCGTTGTTAATGGTATCGAAGGTGAAGTTAACAAACCGTTGTATTGATTGAGGCAATTGGAGTTGTTGTAGGGCATTTGCTACAGTAGTACCGTTTTGTACATACACTAGCAATTGTTCTATAGCGGTACTATCTGCACCCATTTGTTGCATGGCTTGCAAATACAATTCAAAATGGCTAATGCGGTTACCTGCAGCATCTACATCACTTTCTTCGCCCAATACTATTTCATTGATTAAATACCTCGTATTGGCACTACCTACAGGCATCCAAGGCGTGTGCACGCAAGTAAGCCGCTGCTGTAAGCTTTTTACCAAACTCATAAAATCCCAAACAGCAAATACATGGTAGCCAGTGAATACCCTAATGTTTGGGATGTTGTGTAATTGACCATATAATGGATGCGATACCAATTGCGCCCTATGAGGGGCTAAAGCAGCTTGTAAGCGTTCTACAAAGGCGTTCATAATTTTTTTGTAACTATATACGATTGAAGGACTAAAAATGTTGTAACATCATGGAAATAGACGAAGCAAACCCACAAAAACCTTATCCAATCAACACCGTTACCAATATAGTGTTAACATCTTAACACATTCATTTTTAGTAGGTAAATAACTTCCCTGATTGATCTAACGTTACTGATTGGTTTTAAAATTCACAGTTTTTGGGAGTTCTTGCAAAAGGAATTACATCTCTAATATTGGTCATTCCCGTAACAAACAACACCATTCTTTCAAAACCAAGACCAAAACCGGCGTGAGGTACCGTACCAAAACGACGGGTATCCAAATACCAACTCATTTCTTCGGCAGGAATGTGCATGTCGGCCATACGGGCTTCCAATTTTTCCAAGCGCTCTTCTCTTTGGCTACCTCCCACTATTTCACCAATACCGGGTGCCAAAATATCCATTGCTGCCACGGTTTGTTTACCGGGCTCGCAGCCATCATTTAAGCGCATATAGAAGGCTTTAATTGCTGCAGGATAGTTGGTTACTATAACGGGCTTTTTGAAGTGTTTTTCAACTAAGTAGCGTTCATGTTCGCTTTGCATATCTATTCCCCAAGATACATCGTATTTAAACTTTTTCTTTTTGTAATGTGGCGAATCTAATAGTATTTGTATGGCCTCGGTGTAGGTAATGCGTTCAAATTTATTATCGGTTACAAAGCGCAGCTTTTCTAACAAACCAAATTCCTGACGTTCGTTTTGCGGCTTTTGTTTTTCTTCTTCGGCCAAACGCTGGTCTAAAAACTCAAGGTCTTCCTTGTTGTTGTCCATTACATATTTAATCAAGTATTGGATAAAGTCTTCAGCCAAATCCATATTGTCTTCTAGGTCGTTGAACGCCACTTCAGGTTCAATCATCCAAAACTCTGCCAAATGGCGAGCTGTGTTGCTATTTTCGGCTCTAAACGTTGGGCCAAATGTATAAATATCGCTAAAAGCCATAGCACCTAGTTCGCCTTCAAGCTGCCCACTTACTGTAAGGTTGGTGCTTTTGCCAAAAAAATCTTCGCTGTAGTTAATGCTACCATCCTCATTTTTGGGAGCAGTGCCATCTATTGGCAAAGTAGTTACCCGAAACATTTCACCGGCTCCTTCGGCATCGCTAGCCGTAATAATAGGTGTGTGTAGGTATACAAAACCACGACTGTTGAAAAACTGGTGCACAGCAAACGCTAATGCATGGCGCACCCTGAAAATAGCTCCAAAAGTGTTGGTTTTAAAGCGCAGATGTGCTTTTTCGCGTAAAAATTCCAAACTATGTTTTTTGGGTTGCAATGGAAATTTTTCTGCATCACTATCGCCGAGTATTTCAATGGTTTCTGCATTAACCTCCACTTTTTGTCCTTTACCCAAACTAGCTACCACCGTACCGGTAACCTTCAAAGACGCACCGGTAGTAATGCGTTTTATTGTAGCATCGTCCAAACTACCTAGTGCTACCACTATTTGCAAATTATGGTTGGTGCTGCCGTCGTTTAAAGCAATAAATTGGTTGTTGCGAAAAGTACGAACCCAACCCATAACGGTTACTTGATAGTTTGTTTGGTCGGCAGTTAGCAAGGCTTTAATTTTTACACGCTTGTTGAACATAATTTGCTTTTTTAAAATAAGTGTGCAAATATACGCCTTTGATTGCATTGGTTTTGTTTCTTCAAAGGTCTTTCGTCGACCATTATGCAGTTGTAGAAAAAAAAGTAGTCGTTTTTTTAAAAAAAGATTTTGCAGAAATGAAGAAACTCTTATTTTTGCTGCCCCGAAAGGGGAATAAGCAAACTCCTCAATAGCTCAGTTGGTTAGAGCATCTGACTGTTAATCAGAGGGTCTCAGGTTCAAGTCCTGATTGGGGAGCGCAACTTGACTGCCACACTAAAAAGTGTGGCAGTTTTCGTTTAAACCCTCACTACCACTGGAAAGTAGCTCAATAGCTTCGTTAATTTTTGTGGTTCGATACTCATTTTTTTCAAAGTAGATTTTTTCAGGAAATATCTACCCAACTATTCTTTCTTTAGTTTCCACATCATTATCTAGGTAATAGCTTCCTAAATCACTAATAAGTAAACCTGAGTTTGAAACGTAACTTTCAAACTCAGGTTTAAACTTTTTAAGGTTTTCAAGTTGTATTTCCAATTCCTCCTCTCTATTTTACTAGTGTTACTTCAACTTTTTTGTAATTTTCTTCCGATAACTTATCATCACTGTATTTCATTATAGCACTTTCAAGTTGTGATTCAACTTTTAGTATTTCGAAGTAATCCTAGAAAATTATTTATAGATATGCGGGCAGAAAATGAATAGAGATAGCAATTGCCGAATCGGGCGAATCAGCGTTGTTAGGCTTGTATGAAAAAAGTGGTAAGTATAGTTTACCTCATTGTGGTAAAACGAGGGCAATGAAAAGCTGAGAACAAGTTTTGCTGTATAAAAGACTTGTTCTCAGCTTTATGGGTAAACTGCTAAAGATGAACTATAAAATTGTATAAGGTAATTTTAAAAGACTATTTTGATATTAACATAAAGCATGAAAATTAATTATTTTTTGCAGATTAAGTGAAACTCCATTGCGTCTTTTTTGAATTGTAGCAAAAAAGCAAATCAAAGCCAAAAACACAACATAGTTGAGACTATTTCATTTAAAAAATTATTTTCCTATTGCTAACAATTACTTATTTACCCGTTTTCAACTCATTATAATACTGATGAAAATAAGGAATGGTTGCTATGCCTTTGTAAAAATTAAACAGGTCAAATTTTTCATTCGGGCTGTGTAAATTATCGCTGTCTAGTCCAAAGCCCATGAACACAATTTTAATACCTAGTTCTTGTTCAAACAGTGCGCAAATAGGAATACTACCGCCACCTCTTACGGGAATAGGCGCTTTGCCAAAAGTAGTGGTGATGGCTTTGGCTGCGGCTTGATATTCTATGCTATCAATTGGGGTTAAATACGGCTCGCCACCGTGGTGCTCAAATGCTTCTACGGTTACACCGGCGGGCGAAATAGATTTAAAATAGGCTATTAATTTTTGCGTTATATCGGCCGATGATTGATTGGGTACCAATCTAGCTGAAATTTTGGCATGTGCTTTAGAGGGTAGTACTGTTTTTGCGCCCTCGCCTGTGTAGCCTCCCCAAATACCATTTACTTCCAACGTAGGGCGAATGCCGGTACGCTCGTTGGTGGAATAACCTTCTTCGCCCCACAACGCATCTATGCCCAAATCGGCTTGGTAAGCAGCTGCATCAAATGGTGCTTTGGCCATTTGCGCCCTTTCTTCATTGCTTGACGCAAGTACATCATCGTAGAAACCCGGAATGATAATATGGTTGTTTTCGTCGTGACAAGAGGCAATCATTTTGGCCAAAATAGTGGCAGGATTGGCTACGGCACCGCCATACACGCCGCTGTGCAAATCGCGGTTAGGGCCGGTTACGGTAACTTCAATGTAACTTAAACCGCGCACACCCACGTCGATGCTTGGCGTATCCATGCTCAACATAGAGGTATCGCTAATCAAAATCACATCGGCTTGTAGCAGCGATTTGTGTGCAACCACAAATTCAGCAAGGTGTGGACTGCCAATTTCTTCTTCCCCTTCAATAATAAATTTGACATTCGTTTGCAACGTGTTGGTTTGCACCAAGGTTTCAAACGCTTTTACGTGCATGTAAAACTGTCCTTTATCGTCGCAACTACCGCGAGCAAACAGTTTACCCTCCTTAATAACAGGCTCAAAAGGACCACTATGCCACAATTCCAAAGGGTCGGCGGGTTGTACATCGTAATGGCCATACACCAAAACGGTGGGCTTGGTGGGGTCAATTATTTTTTCTGCATACACCACGGGGTGGCCGTTTGTTGGGTAAATGGTTACCAAATCGGCTCCGGCTTCTAGCAACCGTTGTTTTACAGCTTCTGCACAGAGCAGCATGTCGTTCTTATGTTCACTTTTGGCACTGATACTTGGTATGCGCAATAGTTGTATTAATTCGTCCAAAAAACGTTGTTGGTGTGTTTCTTGGTATTGTTTCCATTCGTTCATATGCATATTATTTTTTAGGTTATTAATCGGTGTTTTTGGTTGCTGATAATATTGTCGAGTGTCCAAACAATTTTCTTTTCAAAACGATGTTGTCTTTCCGAACAATTGTTTTTGGTACAAATGCCACAACTATACGGCATGCACCCATCGGTATGGATGAACGACTCTAACGTATTTCCAAATTTACGTTGTATGATATTGCTAAAAGCATCAATTTCGGCGTGGGCTTCGTGTACGGTTAAGTACCAAGGTACGGTTAAGTGGCAGTCAATATGCAGGGTACTACCATACTTGATAATGCGCAGGTTGTGTAAATCAATCCAATTTTCGCGACGAACATCGTTCAGTTGGGCAATGAGTTGCAACAGCAACCGGTCGTCGGCTTCGTCCATAATGCCCGCTAGTGAACTGCGTACTATTTTGTAACCATTGTACACCACCAAAATGGCTACACACATAGCTACAAGGGTATCAATCCACGAATAATGCAACCAAATAAGCAAGGCCAATCCAACAACAATAGCAAAGGTACTGTAAGTATCTACCTGCAAATGTTTACCGCTTGCCTGCAAGGCCATACTTTGGTTGCGCTTACCAATGGTTAAGCACACATATCCGGCAATATAATTCACAACAGCGGTCGCAGTAATCAACCACAAACCAATGTCTAACTGTTGTAAGGGCTGTGGCCATACAAGGTGTTCTACTGACTGTACCAAAATGAGGATACCGGCGGCTACAATTAAGCTACCCTCCACAGCCGCCGATACAAATTCGGCTTTGCCGTGCCCGTAAGGGTGGTCGGTATCTTTGGGTTTTGCTGCCACATACAAGGAATACAAACCAATAAAACCGGCTAACACATTCACAATACTTTCCAAAGCATCGGTAAGTATGGCCAATGAATTGGTGCAATAATAAGCCACTATTTTGGTTACAAACAGCAGTACACTAATAACGGTAATGAACAGCTGAACACGAAAATTTTGCTGTGCGGGTTCCAAACTGAATGTTTTAGTAAATAAAAACGGCGGGCAATAGTGTTAGCGCATTGCCGCAAGGTATCGTTGTTCTACCATTGGCCAATTAACAATTTTCCAGAAATTGGTAATGTAATCGGCTCGTTTGTTTTGGTAACGAAGGTAATAAGCATGTTCCCAAACGTCCAAACCCAATAAAGGTGTTCCTTTACAGTCGGCCAATGGCATCAGCGGATTGTCTTGATTGGATGTAGAACCAATAGCCAATTGTTGTTTGTTAGTTAGTACCAACCATGCCCAACCGCTACCAAACCGGCTTTTAGCAGCATCGGAAAATTGGGTTTGAAAAGCTGCCATACTACCAAACTGTTGGTTGATGGCCGCCAACAATTTGCCTGCCGACAGGGGGCTGTTGTTGGGGGTGAGGCTTTGCCAAAAAAACTCGTGGTTGTAATGACCACCGGCGTTGTTGCGCATTTTGGGTGAATAGGCACCAATATTGCCCAATAATTGCTCAAGCGATGTGGTTAGCGGATTCACTTTTTCGGTAACGATGGCTTCGGATAAGTTTTTGGCATAGCCGGCGGCATGTTTGGTAAAATGAATTTCCATGGTTTGGGCGTCGATAGCCGCTTGTAAATCACTGTAGCCATAAGGCAAAGCTTGTTGTGTGTAGCCAATAGTGGGCGGTGCTGACGCCGAAAAATTGGCTAAAACGGGCAAAACGGTAGACGACAGAACGATAGCAGCACTAGCTTTGGCACTGTTGGTTAAAAACTGCCGACGATTGTAAGGAGTTGCTTTCATAGTAACAATATTTTTGGGGTATCATAGTAGTACCGGCTTTGGGTGTCTACTCCCGATTGACGCGGATAGCCCGCAATGCAGCGGAGCGGAATGAGGACTATGAGCAAAAAGCGGGACATTAGTTGCGTGTAGTAATGGCAGCCGAAGTACTAAAATTTATACTGATGATGATTTAAAGAACGGTAAGGTACGAAATAACGCCACCCCTTTTTTAAAGAATTTATAATAAGCATCGTTATTAAACAATTGCGAATCGCGCATGGCTTTGTACGTTAAAAACATCCCAATTGGCAACAGCACCAACGTAGAAAACCACATGCCCACAAAGATGCTTGTAAATGCCTGTTTGGCAAATTTTTCGCCAAAAGTATTCAACAGATGAAACACCACAAAAAAGGCAATAGCCAATACAAGCGGGGTGCCCAAACCGCCCTTGCGAATAATAGACCCTAAGGGTGCCCCAATTAAAAAAAGCACCAAACAAGCCGCACTGAGGGTAAACTTGCGTTGTCTTTCTATTTGATGTAAGCGGAGTGCTTCAATTTTTCGTTGATAATCGTCGGCCATCATGCTCACATTGCTTTTAAGGCTTGCTACCTGATTAATAGCTGTTTCGTAAACGGCCTGTCGCAAACTATCGGGTACCATTTGAGCAAGGGTATTTTTTTTCAAAACGGTATCTCTTGTGCCCGGTTTTTTGGGCGTATTGAGGTTTTGTGCAAACCGAAAAAACGGATCCACTTCGGCACGGCCGCGTTGGGCAAAAACCGTATCTATTTTATCCAAACTGTCTATCATTACATTCAACTGACGAATGCTCAACATTTTGGGGTCGTATTTAAAAGTGCTGTCTTCTGTTTTGTTGATTTTGAAGCTTTTCAGGTCAAATACTTTGATATACTCCTTAAAGCCCATTCTAATAAAGTCGGTATTGGTGGTGTAGCGGTTGCCCCGCTCTTGGTAACGGTGGCCGTTGCGCAATACAAATTCCAAATATTGTTTGTCCTTGGTAACGCGCATAATACCGCTTTGCGCAATGAGTAAATTGTCTTGCAAATAGTTGTTGCGCTCGTAAATAACAATATTGTGGATGGTACTATCGTCTTTGTCTTTTTTGCCCAATTTGATGACATACCCATCAATTTTGTTGTAAAAAACACCCTCTTTGATGTCGAAAGCCGGTTTGGCTACAATGATATCGTATTTTAAACGCGCCATTTTCAGTTGTGCATACGGAATAATGTTGTTGGCAAAAAAGAAAGCCACAACGCACAACAAACCCGTTACCACCAATAAGGGGCGCATAAAGCGCAGCAGTGGAATGCCGGCACTTTTGATGGCTACAATTTCGAATGTTTCGCCAAGATTGCCAAAGGTCATAATCGACGATAGCAGAAGGGCAAGGGGCAATGCTAGGGGCACCCAAGTAATAGATACCACTCCTATTAAATGCAGCAGGGTAAGCGTGTCGAGTCCTTTACCCACTAAGTCGTCAATATACAACCACAAAAATTGCATATCGAGTACAAACAGCGATATTAAAAAAGTGGCCACAAAAGGGCCTATAAACGACTTTAAAATCAGTATATCGAGCTTTTTAATCACAGTAGTGGTTACATGGCCTGCCACAAGTGCAATGGACGTAGCCTTTTAAGTAGGTTTGTAAAATGGAAACAAAAGTAAAGCTTTCGGCAAACGAACTTGCGCTAGTTACCAACAGCGATGTTATTTTAACAAAGAACGCCATTATTGGCAAAGTATATACCTTGTTTGGCCAAATCAATGTGTTGCTAGATGCTATGATACAGCAAAGTGGTCTTGCTCAAGCAGTTCCGGTTCAACCTGCCAAAATTGCCCGTGGCGAAAATTATTTGGGTTTGCCGTGGGTCATGCTCGATAGCGTACGCTATTTTAAGCAAGATGCAGGCATAGGTATCCGTATACTGTTTTGGTGGGGTCATTTTTGCAGCGTTACCTTACAACTCAATGGCCGCTATGTAGCCCAATATGTGCCGGCCATGCAACACTATTTTGCGCAGCAGGCCACCAAAGATTGGTACATCAATGTGCCATCGGACAATGCATGGCAGCACCATTTTGAACCTGCCAATTACCGGCCTTTACATCCGGCATTACTCAACGGTATGGCCAATCAACCATTTTGCAAACTGGCAAAAAAAATCCCACTAGAAGAGTGGGACAATATAGAAGCGTTTGTATTGGCTACTTGCTCGCAAATGTTGCAACTGCTTACTAGGCACCCAAACGGTGAAACAAATCTTTGATTTGTGTTTGCCAAAGTTGGCTTTGGTCCTTGATATCGCTTTTTTCGGCAAAATCTTTAACAATCAAAATGGTTTGGTTGCTGATTTCGGTTTTTTCAATTCTGAATTCAAAATATTCTGCCTTTTCTTGGTACGACCATCTATAGCGGATATAATGTTCTTCTTCCAATTCCAACAGTTCGGCTTTTTCCGGAACACCGCCACTCCACGAAAAACTAAAGGTTCCTTCCCATTCGTCCACTTTATCGGCAAACCATTCCTGCAAACCGGCAGCTGTGCTTAAAAAATCCCACAATATGGTTGGGGAACACCTTACAGGAAACTCCAATGTAAACAACTGTTTTTTACTCATTGCTTTTGATATTAATCTACCACTAAGTGGTGTGCAATAATATTAAATAATTCATACCATCCAAATGTTTTTTTCCCATTTGCTTTTTGCAATAGGGGCAAATGGGTATTTATAACAATTAAATGATGCTTTTGCAGTAAATGGAACCTAGTTATGGTGCATTTTTTAATGTATACTTAACATTTACGTACAGCAAAAAACTAGCCCTTATATTTGCATTTCTTTCTAAATTACTTGTTGCAAAAAAGACTCCCGAAAGCAAAACGCCCTAAGTCATGTTCAATTCATTAAGCGAAAAATTAGAAACCGCCTTTAAAAATTTAAAAGGTCAGGCTCGTATCAACGATTTAAATGTTGCCAATACCATTAAAGATATACGCCGTGCATTGGTAGATGCCGACGTGAACTATAAAATAGCCAAGGAATTTACCGATAGGGTAAAAGACAAAGCCACCGGCCAAAAGGTAATTAATGCCGTTAGTCCCGGCCAATTGATGGTAAAAATTGTGCAGGACGAGCTTACCGAACTCATGGGAGGCACCGAAGCCCCCTTTAATGTATCGGGCAATCCGGCCATCATTTTGATTGCAGGATTACAGGGTAGTGGTAAAACCACGTTTACCGGCAAACTAGCCAATTACCTCAAAACAAAAAAAGGCAAAAACCCAATGGTGGTAGCTGCCGATATTTACCGACCGGCGGCGATAGACCAATTAACCGTTTTGGCAGGTCAAATTGGGGTAGATATTTATGCCGAGCGCGACAATACCGATGCCGTATCGATTGTTCAAAATGCCATTCGCGAAGCCAAAAGCAAAAACAAAAATGTGGTGATTATAGACACCGCCGGACGCCTTGCTATAGACGAAGTGATGATGACCGAGGTGGCCAATATTAAAAACGCCGTTAACCCTTCCGAAATATTGTTTGTTGTAGATGCTATGACCGGGCAGGATGCGGTTAATACCGCCAAAGCCTTTAACGATCGGCTCGACTTTAGCGGTGTGGTTCTTACCAAGCTAGATGGCGATACTCGAGGTGGTGCCGCTCTAACCATTAAATACACGGTGAATAAACCCATCAAGTTTATGAGCAGTGGCGAAAAAATGGACACCCTCGATGTGTTTTACCCCAACCGTATGGCACAGCGTATTTTGGGTATGGGCGATATTGCCTCATTGGTAGAAAAAGCACAAAGCCAATACGACGAAGAACAAGCCAAACGCCTTGAAAAGAAAATCCGCAAAAACCAATTCGATTTTCAAGACTTTTACGAGCAGTTGCAGCAAATTAAAAAAATGGGCAACCTAAAAGACTTGATGGGTATGTTGCCGGGTGTGGGCAGTACCATTAAAGACATTGACATTAGCGATGATAGCTTTAAAGGAGTGGAAGCCATGATACAATCAATGACGCCTTACGAGCGATTGAACCCGGACGTAATAGATCAAAAGCGTAAAACACGTATTGCCAAAGGTTGCGGCAAAGATTTAACTGAGGTAAATGCGTTTATGAAGCAATTTGAACAAATGAAGCAAATGATGAAAATGATGAACAAAATGCCAATGGGCATGGGTGGTAAAATGATGCCGGGTATGATGCGTAAGTAAGCTAGATTTTTTCAGAAAAATGAATACCTTTTTCTATAAGCGGGATGAGCATGCAAAAGCAGTTATCCCGCTTTTTTTGTAATTCTTCCATTTTACATATTCTTGTATGGTCTCATAACGAATATATTAAATGCAAATTAGCCGATAAAAGAAAAGTGCTTCGATATTATATATAATTCCATAGTGTAGTGATACTACCAATCAGTCTAAGTTATTGTGAATTCTCAAATATTTTTTCCGAGTCAAAAAAAATGGAAATATTTCTGTCTTGTGTGATAAAAAATGCAAAATCAATTTTGTCTAAGTTCTCCTGTGTCTTCTGTTTAATGTTGTCATTTTGTGCTAATGCAACTCCGTAGAAAATTTTTGAATACTCAAAACCAATCAAAAGTTTTTTGATAGAGGTTGAATAGTCATTATTTTCTTTTAAGGCTTGAATTTTTATAAAGTCGTCTAATACAAACCTATCTTTATTTTCAAAGAAAACTACTGTTTTGTCTTTAATTGCAACTATGTCTGGAATAAACGAACCTTTATTTTTTGTTGTCCTCAATTCTTCATTTGGGTGAACCGTAACACCTGTGCCACTTTGAGGGAAGTCAAAAGAAATAATTTCCCAGCCATTTATTTCAAGCCAAAAAAGGATAGCTTTTGTTACTTGTTCTTCTGTTAAGCGTCTCTCCATAATGAACCATCTTTAAATAAAATCGCGTCTGCGAAATACGAAAATACTCTTATGTGTTTTACTTTTGAAAACATTGAACCATAACGAACTTGCATATAGTATCTTGGAATTTCATTATTCTTTAATTGGTCATACGTTTTTACGAGTAGGTTTTTATTTTCACTCCCTTTCACATCTTTCACAAAGTCCTTTATTTTCCCTTTATTACCAGTTAAAATAAATGTTTCATTTTCATCATCAACTTCAACGTCGCCCCAAGCCATAACAAGGTTAAATTCTCTCTCCTCAAATGTTTTCCCTTCTCTGCAAAGTAGATAATCTATTGCCGCCAAAGCTCCAGGATATGGGTCTCCCCTGAACTTAGCATCAACTTTATAAATAATTGTTTCTTGTCTACTTCTAAGCAATTCTCCAATTCTATATGCTGAACTTTCGTAAGTTGAGAGATAATTTAATAGATATGAAGTTGGAATTTTAATAGTTGCTGTCAATGGTGACATATTATCGTTCCCACCTTTTGCGGCATATTCATTTTGCATTAGATTTTTTCTGTCAATAATTGGACGCTTTCCTAATAATTTTTCTCTACCCTTTATTACACCAGAATTTTCAATTACAGTAATGATTTCATTGATAGCTTGAAACATTAACAACATTTCATTATCACTGCTATCTGGACAACCTGCAAAATTTTTGTTGGTGTCAAATTTTAATCCTTTCGTCCTTTGATATCTTGAGTTTGTTGCAATGGGATTACTTCTGTAATCTGATGGAAAATAGTAAAATAATGCTGGAATTCTATATATACTCATTACATTTTCCAATGCTCTAAATACAAGTGGATTGATAGAGTCCCATTTAGTAGTATTTCCCTTTGTTCTGTTTATGATTACAGCCTCTGGATAAATATAAAAGTAGGTACATTATTTTCTACAGAAGCCGCAAGTCTACCAAATCTTTGGAAAACATTATGACCTGTTCCTGCTTCTGTTGAAACTTCTATTGAAAAAATAGGTTCTGAATCAATTTCAACAATTAAGTCAGGCGCATCTAAATAAAGAATCTGCTTAATATGATCTGGCATTGTATGAAACTGTGTGCCATTGTTGGCATCACTTTCATACATTTTTTTCTTTGTATACGTTTCTCCTGAAAGTCTTGTATTTGCAATTATATAATCGGCAAAACTTTCTGTACTATACCATATTCTATAACTCATAAATATTTTTTGATTGCTAATGCTATTGCTTTTGCAAGTAATGGTGGAACAGCGTTACCAGTTTGAACTCTACCTTGCACAATACCTCCACTAACTACAAAATCATCCGGAAAACTTTGCAATCTGCAACGTTCACGAATTGTCAATCCTCTGTTATCTTCTGGATGCCCAAATTGAAATTGAGGTCTTATTCCTCCAGAAACTTGTGTTGGACTTTGAATGTCCCAAGCTAAACGAATTCTTTGTTTAAACTTTGGATACATTGGAAATCCAGGCTTGGTGGACTTTATTTTTTCAATTACCTCTTTTGGATGATTAGGTGCTTTATGATTTGTTAGTTTATTGTTTTTTATTTTTTGTCTCATTAGCTTTTGATAGTCGCTAAATGGCTCTACTTTGTACTCCTCAATTTTTTGGTCTGCCTTTAAACTTGGTAAATCTCCAATTGCATCATAAACGGTTACATACGGTTTATTGGTAGCTGGTCCGTGGGTTTTAATTATTGAGTCAAAGTCAAATTCTTCACCACCCCGAATTCCCACAAAAACTAAACGAGTTCGGGTCTGTGGAACTCCATAATCTGGGGCAAAAAGCAACTTACTTTTTACTTTCATATTACCAGCCTCGCTAAGTTCTTTTTCAATTTGCTCTACAAAATTTCCTGTACTTTTCATACCAGAAACATTTTCAAGAACGACAACCTTAGGTTTCAATTGTTTTACGAACCTTATGAACTCCTTGTAAAGCAAATTTCTTTCGTCTTCTTCGTGCCTTTTTCTGTTGTTTAATGAAAAACCTTGACAAGGAACACCACCTATGAGTACATCAACTTTTCGTCCATCTAATATGTCTATAAACGATATGGGATTAACTTTTTTTACATCACCCAAAACTGTAGAAACGTTAGGGTGATTATTCTTGAAAGTCAATAAAGACGGCTGGTGTATATCACAACCAATTGCAATTTCATATCCTGCCATTTCAAAGCCTAAAGAAGTTCCACCACAGCCACAAAATAGCTCTGCAACAATTGGTTTTTCTTGACTTTTTATTTTCCCTTTAATAACTAAAGGTTCTTTTTTCCAATAATAGCCATTTTCTTCAACTTTTATGCTTTTATCCCAAATGTTCTTTTCGGCTTCTTGAATCTTGGTTTTTTGATCATCATAAAATGATAGCTGTGGCTCTTCAACTACTGTTAAAGTGCCGTTTTCAACTTCGTATTTTTTTGGGGAGATTTCCTTAAGTTTCATTTGTAAAAAGTATTAGACAAATTTAAATGAAAAATTATTATATAGTTAGTTTTGTATTGCATAAGGTAATACATGTTTTGCACAAATTATCGGCATCCATAACAAAATCATACTAACCTTACAGCAGGAAATTGTCGCAGTCATATAACAAATGAAGTGCTATTCTTCATTATGTATCACGAAATACTGGGTTAATGGACAAAATGTAGGCTAAAAAATGCTTAAACCCTTTATGGGTATAGGTTTGCGGGAAATAGATAAAAAATGAAAAAAAGTGCTTTTACTGTCATTCCAAAATCACGAAAAA
>JAIXOS010000379.1 GCA_027486695.1 Chitinophagaceae bacterium
GCGGCGCATCGGGCCGGTTCGATTACTTAAAAGACATTGCCCTTAATTATGCATTTTTATTTGCATTAGAAGGCATTCAGGAATAGCTACTCGCTATTGTACCAACATAAAAAAGCCTCTAGAGCAATATTTGCCAGAGGCTTTTTTTATTACCAACTTTTGCCAATGTTATGGCGTGTACAAAGGTTAAGAGGTGGTATAATTAATCAAAAAAATGGATAGAGAATTAGTAGTTTTTCTTAGGAAAAAATATTGTTTAAAGCACTACATGCTTACAAAAATACCTATCCAATAAACAATACCTAGCGCATAAAAGATATACTCTATAATTTGCATTTGGCGATTGTGGTGCTGTTTGTTTGCAGTTGTTTTTTTGTTGAGTGTTAAGATGTTTGTTAGCATAGAATAGTGGTTTAAAATAGTATAAAAATCAATAATTTACAAATACCTATTTAGTTGCTTACAAGTACGTTATATATTAGCAAAAGGTTGCCTTTACATCGTTAGCAGCCTTTTATTTTTTTACATACCCTACAAGCAATTGTGCTTTTAACATAACATTAATTGTGCCAAAAAATATGAAACCCCTTTTTTGGGGAAATAATTTTTTTTCAAATACAACTGCCCCCTAGTGGCGCAAACAAACACAAGCTATTTAATTCCAATAAAGTCTTGAAACGGGAAAAATGAATCCCAAATTGGGAGTTTTGCTCGTTTTTGGAAATCGAAGACTATTTGTTGGAACAAATCTGCATAACTGATGTTTCCGCCAACTACACCAATTGGTATGTATACTATTGTTCGTTAAAGAGATTTTGTAACTGAAAAACACCACGATAAGTGGCCAATTTTAGTGCTATTATTGGAAACAGACAGTAATATTTCAATGCAGTAATTACCCAAAATGCTGATTCCTTCATCAATCAATGAATTTTAAACAGTCTGTACGGTCTTTTTGCTTTCGAAAAAGCTAATTTTGCAGCAATTTATATTTTTAGACCCCTTTATTTTTTAGATGAAGCAAGCCCTACAACTATTGTCTCAGCAACTGGAAGGAGAGTTGTTTTTCGATAATACCATGCGTATATTGTATGCTACCGATGCATCCGCCTACCGCGAAATGCCTTTGGCAGTAGCTATACCTAAATCGGAAAAAGATATTCAACAATTAATTGCATTTGCAAAATTGAACAAAACTTCCCTCATTCCCCGAACGGCAGGTACGTCTCTTGCAGGGCAGGTAGTGGGCAACGGCATTGTGGTAGATGTATCCAAACATTTTACGCAAATATTGGAACTCAATATCCAAGAAAATTGGGTAAGGGTACAACCGGGGGTCATACGCGACGAATTGAATTTGTTTCTGAAGCCGCATGGACTATTTTTTGGCCCCGAAACTTCCACTGCAAATAGGGCAATGATTGGCGGTATGGTAGGCAACAACTCTTGCGGCTCTAATTCGGTTGTGTATCGTAGTACACGCGAACATTTGATGGAAGTGGTGGCTTTTTTAAGCGATGGAAGTAAAGTGGTTTTTAAAGATATAGACATAGATAGTTTTCATGCTAAGTGCGAAGGCGATACATTGGAAGCCAACATTTATCGTACCACCCGCAGCATGCTAAGCAATTACGACAACCAAGTAGAAATTCGCAAAGAATTTCCTAAAAAATCGGTTGAACGACGCAATACCGGCTACGCTATAGATGTATTGCTAGAAACTGCTCCCTTTACTGCCGGTGAATCGGACTTTAATTTTTGTAAACTCATTGCAGGCTCAGAAGGTACATTGGCATTTATTACCGAAATCAAATTGCACCTCAATCCGCTGCCACCTAAAGAGGTAGGTTTGTTGTGCGTTCATTTTCATACCATCGACGAATCGTTACGCGCCAATTTAATAGCCTTAAAATATCGTCCAAGTGCTAGCGAACTAATAGACCATTACATATTGGAATGTACCAAAGACAATATTGAACAAAGTAAAAATCGTTTTTTTGTTCAAGGCGATCCGGGAGCCATTTTGGTGGTAGAGTTTGCTCGCGAAAACAGAGACGAAATCATTGCTATTGCACAACAAGTAGAAGCCGATATGCGTGCTGCCGGCTTGGGATACCATTTCCCTTTATTGTTTGGCGCCGATAGCAAAAAAATATGGTCGCTCCGAAAAGCGGGCTTAGGCTTATTGAGCAATTTACCCGGCGACGAAAAAGCAGTACCTGTAATTGAAGATACCGCAGTTGACGTAGCCGATTTGCCCAATTACATTAGAGATTTTAACGAAATTCTTAAAAAGTACAACTTATATTCGGTACACTATGCCCATGCGGGTTCGGGCGAAATTCATTTGCGCCCCATTATCAATTTGAAAACTGCGGAAGGAAACCAGCTGTTTAGGAGCATTGCGGAAGAAATAGCTACCTTAGTAAAAAAATACAACGGTTCTCTCAGTGGCCAACACGGCGACGGGCGCCTGCGTGGCGAGTTTGTAAAGCAGATGGTAGGCCCCAAAAACTACGAACTGTTGCGTACCTTAAAGCGTACTTGGGATCCGGACAACATCTTCAATCCAAACAAAATTGTAGATACCCCTTCCATGAACACCATGCTGCGCTACACCCCGGGGCAGCAAACGCCTACCTTTAATACCATTTTTCGTTACCACAACCAAGATGTATTGCAGCATGCAGAGCAGTGCAACGGTAGTGGCGATTGCCGAAAAACCCATTTATCGGGTGGTACCATGTGCCCATCGTACATGGCAACCAAAAACGAAAAAGATACGACCCGTGCCCGTGCCAATATATTGCGAGAATTTTTAACCAACAGCACACAAGTCAACCGCTTCAACCACAAAGAAATTTATGAGGTTATGGATTTGTGCCTAAGCTGTAAGGGCTGCAAATCGGAATGCCCTTCCAATGTGGATGTTGCCAAACTCAAAGCAGAGTTCATGCAGCAATACTACGATGCCAATGGCGTGCCTTTCCGTTCTTGGTTAATTGCCAATTTTACCAAATCGGCGCAGTTAGGAGCTATCATGCCCTCATTATACAATTTTGCAGTTACCAACCCGCTCATTGGCAACACCATCAAGCGTTTGTCGGGCTTTGCTGTTGAGCGCTCCATGCCCACACTTTACCATACCACGCTGCGTAGTTGGTATGCCAAACGCAAGACCAATATAAATAGCAATAAAAAAGTTTATTTGTTTTGCGATGAGTTTACCAATTACAACGATACCGCTATTGGTATTAAAGCAATAGAATTATTGGAAAAATTAGGCTATCAAGTACTCCTTCCGCAACACCTCGAAAGCGGACGTACTTGGTTGTCCAAAGGGCTTATTCGCAAGGCACAAACCATTGCCAACCAAAACATTTTGGCATTGAAACATTTGGTGTCCGATAGCGTACCCCTTATTGGCATAGAGCCATCCGCCATTTTAACGTTTAGAGACGAGTACATCGACTTAGCAAGCGACGATTTGTTGGAAGATGCAAAAAAATTGGCCACCAACGTAATGCTAATTGACGAGTTTATTGCCCGCGAAATTGAACGCGGCCAGATAACGGCAGCATCGTTTACCACCCGGCAAAGGCACATTAAGTTGCACGGACATTGTCAACAAAAATCGCTATCGTCCGTAGCACCATCGGTAAAATTATTGTCGTTACCCGTAAATTATACAGTCGAAACCATTCCATCAGGCTGTTGTGGTATGGCAGGATCCTTTGGTTACGAAAAAGAACATTACGATCTATCGCAAAAAATTGGCGAATTGGTTTTATTACCTACAGTGCGCAAAGCGGCTCCCGATACCATTATTGCCGCACCGGGTACTAGTTGTCGACACCAAATAAAAGACGGCACCGGAAAAAAAGCCCAACATCCAATTGAAGTTTTATACGAAGCATTGGCCTAATTAATCAAGAATAGGGCGTGCCCCTTTGGGTCGGGCTATTCGCTTTTACTCCTCGCCAAGCACCCTTGCGGGATGCTTGGCTGTGGGGTAATCGCTGCTATCCCTCACGCACAAAACAATCAATAACCTATTGCTATACAATTCGTTTCCTATTGAAAAAAAGTAGGTGTTCGCTTTGCTCCATAGTAGCACCCACCTTGAACGGTGCCAACGCCTTTGCCGCTCCCTAGTAGCAGTAGCCCTTGGCTCACACAAAAAAAGCCCCGGTAACCAAGGTAAAAGCCCTTACCCACAAGCTTGTACCTTTATATCAACCCATACAGCTTGCTACATTCAAGCTACTGTTTGAAACATTGGAACAAGTAAACCCAACAGTTGCAAGCTACTTTCACGCTTTAAATATAATTTTTATAATTAATTAATAAAAACATTATTGAATATGTATTTCCTGTGGAGTATGCTCAAAAAATGGATGATTGCTTATAAAAATCGCCATTAATACTTGTTCAATAAAGTGTGTATGTTTAATCCTGAATGTCTAATTTGATTGCTATGTTGAAAAATGCTGTATGTGTTTTTGGTTTGATGGGCTTGTTTGCTGGGGCTAACCTCTATGCCCAAACATCGCCCAATGCTAACTATTACCAAGCGCCGAAGTGGCAGCCACGAGGTGTGTTGCCTTATGCCGATGCCATTAGCAATACTTTTTGGCCCAAATCGCCGGAAGTTGCTGTTGATTATAACGACCCCTTTTTCGATGAAAGTCGGTTGTCGGTTGTGCCACCAACGGGTGTATATCCGCGTGTATTGATAACCCCCTCCGATGTAGAAAAAGTGCGCAGCAAAGTAGCTTTGGGCGATAATGCACCTGCCGCATTCAAAGTAATGTGGGAGCGTGTAGCCAAACAGCGTACGCCTTTTTTTGCATTGGTAACACAAAACGATACGCTCGGAAGGGCCTTGGCCGTACAATTGGTGCAGCAAATTACCAACTTACAACCCAAGTTAGATGAGTTGGATAAACGCCCCGAAAGAGATAATTTATGGGCGGTAGAACGCTCTATTGTGGCCTTAGGGCACCCCGATCCGCCATCCGAAATTTGGGATTTGCTTAATTACGATTACTTACACAAATGGATGACGCCAAGCGAGCGCGAACTAGCCCGTGCTACTATTGCACGAATTTGCTACAAACGTATTTCTAACTTTTTGGCCTACCCCGATCATTTTATGATCAACAACCACCAAGGCTTTGGTATGGAATACATACGGCTTATGTTGTTAATAGAAGGACAGCAAGGTTTCGACAAAGCTTTGTTCCAAGCCGCAGCACACAAGGTAAGGGCTATGATTGATTGGTATTTGGATAAAGATGGCATGTGCTACGAATCTATTAAAGGTTGGTTAAATATATCGGCATTTGTAGCAGTAGGATTAAGGGAACGAGATTTGCTGAAACACAGTCATTTACGAGCCAAAATGCACTTTTTTCAAGCCGCCATCCGTTGGGAAGACGGTAGTTGGAAAATACGCGACGAAATGCGTGCTTCTGCATTTCACGTTATTTGGATGATGCATTATTTGCATCCTACCCAAGCCGATATCGACTTTTTATACCAATCTACTTTTCCTTCACATAGTTTTTTAACGGATGCTTCTGCCAAATGGCCCGATCCGGTTGGTATTTGCACCGAATTGTTGCTACTGTATGCCGATGCCGGTATGCAAGACAAACAAGGAAAAGCCATTGACTGGAATAACCAAGCCAATATTGATGCCTTGCGTTTGCCGGCTTTGTGGCAAGATAGCGCTAGAGGGTACGTAGATGTACGCAATAGCTGGCGCAAAGACGATTTACATGTTGGTTTTGTATGTAAGCAGGACTTTTTCTATGGCGGACACGAAGGTTCGGAAAACAATCGCCTAACACTTTGGAAAGATGGTGTCAACTGGATACAAGACAATAACATGTTGGCTACCAAAGCTACCTTCCTGCAAAACATGCTTACCATCGATGGAAAGGGTTTGCATTGGCCTCCGGCTCCTGGTAATTGGTTGGGTGTTAAAGCCGCACCAAATGGTGTTGTGGCTAGCGGCGATGGCAAAATTGGCTACTCGTATTTTAAAGTGATGCAAGTGCATCCGTTGGCCTTCCCATCGGCTAAAATTCCTTATTATGCACCTTTTGCTGAAGGTAATTTTGACCTAACGCGTGATTTGCAAATTGCCTTTCAACCTTCTACCATACAATGGAATCACGGCTATGCCCATACCGATTATGGACCGTGGAGCGGCGAAACGCGTTTGGTAGAAAGCTACAAACCATGGAATGTGGTACAAAAAGCATATAGAACCGTACACGTAGCAAAGGGCAACTATCCTTATATGTTGGTATTTGATGATGTGCAAAAAGATAGTGCTTTACACGACTACAGTTGGAATATATCGGTACCGGTAGATGCAGAGTTGGTAGATGCCGCTACACCGGAAGTGGTATTTCAAAATACGGAGCCGGCTGCTAACCGCATCAACGATTTAATTATTGCGAAGGGTTATGTACCTAAAGATCCTAAAACGGGCAAAGCGCTGCTAAAAAAGGGCGACCCCTTGTGCTTAATCAGGGTTTTGTGGCGCAACACAGAATATGGTTTTCCTGTACCACGACTCGAAAAGTTTCAAGCTTACAGCTTAATTACCATTCCCGCAAAAGCGGTAGAACCTGCATTTAAAATATTGGTGTATCCCTTCAAATATGGTGAACCATTGCCTCAAACCACTTGGAATGTTGACAAAACACAGCTATCAGTTACTTTCAATAATCAACAAGATGTATATCACTTGTACGAAGGCGATGGCGGTCGTACAGTGTTGGCTGCTGAAAGAAACAAGCAAACCGTAGTTACTAGCGGAGCGCCGCCTGCACGCCCTAATGTATTGGTACAGGGTGCTATTTACAACCAAAACGACTTCCGCTACACACAAGCAGCCAATAAGGTGCCTGAGTACGTATTTGCAGATAGCTTGTTGGTACAATTTGTAAGGGTAAATGCCCCTGCACAAATCCGCTTTACACTAGACGGGAGCGAGCCTACCGAAAATGCTGCTTTGTATTCCAAACCCTTGATACTAAAAAAAAGTGCTACCGTTAAGGCCAAAGTATTTTATGCAGGTTGGAAAGCAGGTGCTACAGCAAGTGAAACCACCACCGCCACTTTTGTGCAAAAAATAGCTGCCGCACCATTAACGGAGTCCATGGTGGGTAACCAAAGCGGATTGCTCTTCCGTACTTTTGAAATGAGTACACATTTGTACAACGATAAGGGCTTCTTTGATGCGTACAAAATCATGTTACCTAATTTTACCAATGCAAAAGCCACCTATAGTGCCATCACCAAAAACTTTCAATTGCCTATTGTAAGTCCTGTACTGCCTTTAGAGGCCCAAAGCAAAGGTTTTTACGATTTTTCGGGATATTTTTATGCGGCAACTAAGGGCGTATACACGTTTGATGTGTATTCGTGTGGCCCAGTGGTATTGGAACTTGCACAACAAACAGCTATCGAAGCCAAAGGGGTTTTTCATCAACAACTTACCCACCGTACAGGCGAAGCCGTATTGGATAAGGGTTGGCACAAAATACATTTAATTGTTTGCGATCCACTATTTTGGAACAGTAACAGCTTAGATGTGATGCCTTTAACAGTACAATACCGGATTAATGAAGGCGCTTTTCAACCTATTGGCGCAGCTATGTTGCGCTATCCTGCATCCGAGACACAAAAGTTGCAACCTGTAGAAAACAAGTTGCTGACTTTATCTCCGTTATCGGCTGTTCCAATGCTCGAACGAGGGTTAACTTTACAAGTATATGACCGTACAGGGCTAAGGCGAGATGCTCGGTTTTTGGACATTGATTCCTTGCAGCCTATGTATTCTGTTCGCACGGCTATGATGGAGGATGCCATTAGTAGAAATAGTATCAAAGCGTATGAAGGTTATTTTTATGCGCCTATGTCGGGAGTGTATACATTTTTGTTGCCTAAGCGTAATGGCGATAATGCACTGCTTGGTGGATTACAAGCCACCTGTCAAAATCAATTGGTTATCAACCAATCTGTTGTAATGCAACGGGGAGTGTATGGCCGTAACTTGAGCGGCAAAGTGATATTACAAGAAGGTTGGTATCCTATTTCGCTACGTTTTGGTAATGGAGAGGCTTCTTGTAAAGTCGTTTTACCGGATAATCAACAGCTCAACTTGGGGGGCAACAATTTATTTCGTCCCTCTTTGGTGAGCATTTTACCAAATGGTAAACCTTGGGAAAAGAATTTGTACGAAATATACCAGCCAACAACTGTTCAATTGCTGTTTGAAAAAGACAAAGACGCTACTATTCGGTATACACTCGACGGAAGCGTACCTACTGCTGACGCGCCTGTGTACAATAAAACCCTCACTATTGAACAGTCATGCAAACTAACCGTAGCCGCATTTAAAAACAACGAACTACTTACCAAAGCGGCACAAATGGTTTTTAAACTGGTAAAAGTGCCCCAAGAAGCTTTGTTAGGAAATATCAATTTTGATAATTGGGATGGAAAAAGTTTGTTGTATCCGGTAAATGCGCAATTTAAAGTTTGGATTGCACCGCTTTCCAAACCTGTATTGTTACAAAAAGGCAAAGCAATAGAAGCACAATCGGTAGACAATGCCATGCCTATTGTAGATGTAAATGTAGCTAAAGGCGGCGGTGCTAAACCTGGATTTAGGCTGTACGACATTCCGATGAAAGAAAATGCCTTATCGGTAGCTGTATGGTTTAAAACCAACGAAAAAAATGGCAAATTATTTGGCAAAGAGGGCTATAATGCATTTGGAAAAAGTTACAAAACCTTCTCTTGTGCTGTTAACAATGGCAAATTGGTAGCCAATCCAGGAAAAATCAGTGGTGGTGCCATTGTTCCCGACGAGTGGCAATATGTGGTACTAACTGCTAATGAAAACCAAATGGATTTGTATTTAAATGGCGAAAAAGTAGCTAGTGGTTTAGGTACCAAAGATTTGATTACAGATGCATTTGACTTTTTTACAGGACATCATGCTATTGTAAAAGGCGTGCAAATGTTTAATAAATTACTATTAGACGATGAGGTAAAACGATTATACAAAGCCGCTACAGAAAACACCAAATAACATGAAAAGGAAGTGGTATACCAGTAGACTATTTCCATTTTTGGTGGGCGTTCATTGCTGTGTGCTTTCCTTAGCACAAGCAGGCAAGGAATGGCAATATTGTGTTCCGGTTGGTAACACAGGTTTTTACGCATCGCTGTATATACCGCCAAGTTGCACTTACGTAAAAGGCGTATTAATAGCCTCCGATTTACTAATGTTGCGTCCAATCTTGGAAGATAGTGTTATCCGAGCTACGGCGGCAAAGCACCAATTGGGTATCGTTTTACTCCACGAAAACTTTGCCAAAAGCAAAGCTTTGTTCGGTGCAGGCTTCGATTATGAAAAAAGAGAAGATACGCTTGTAGATAAAATGTTTAACGATTTGGCTAATGTTTCGGGTTATGCCGAACTAGCCAATGCACCATTTTTACCATTGAGCCATTCTGGAACGCAACATTTTGCCAATGCTTTGTGCTATTGGAAACCGGAACGAGCCATTGCGGTAATACCAATGAAAACCAGTTTGCTCGATAAACCAAAAGGCGCCCCTGCAAACAATATACAGGGTGTTCCGGTGTTGATGGTTGTTGGTCAGTTTGAAGAATGGAGCAAAACACCTTACCACGATCGGGAGGACAATTGGCGAAAAGAACGCAACAATATTTTAAACCAACGCACCAACAGCAATTGCTACTTCATTGGGCAATTGGTGGATATTGGCGACGGCCATTTTGCACATAGCCCACAGTTGATACGTGTATTGAGTTTGTTTATTAGCAAAGCTTGTGCCCTTCGTATTCCCAAAGCCAAAACACCCAATGGCGTGGTTAAGTTGCAATCAATTGCCCCTGAACAAGGTTGGCTAACCGATACGGCTTTAGCTACCCACAACGCAGTTGCACAAATTGCCCCTTATCGTCAGTACAAAGGCAATAAACAACGCGCTTATTGGTATTTTGATAAAGAAATGGCTTCGGCAGTTCGGTTGTATGGTCGTGCAGATAGTGGCAAGCAAAATCAATTGGCTACAGTATGGCACAATAATCGACCACATCCAATTAATAACAAAGTGGGTATTATCGACGATTTGGTTATGCAACCCCTTCCCAATGGCGATGGGCAAACCTTTGTATTAAAAGCTACTTTTTTCGATACCATTCCATCAGCACTAGTGAATGCAGGTACCCCTATTGGTCATGCTACAAGCCCACCACCTTCCATTGAAATTATCCGAGGGCCGGTAGTCAAACTAGCTGGTGATACTTTCCGACTACAATTTAGTAATGGAAACACGCCTTACAAAGCCTTGATGGCATTGATGGCGTACCATCCCGGTAATAGCTTGTATCGTAAAACAGTGGAGCCTATTTACTTAAAATACCCTATTCGCAATACGCAAGGTGTGCCACAAACCATTGCATTTGCTCCTATTAAGCCGGTGCGTTATCCGTTCAAAAGTGTACCACTTGTTGCTACAAGCAGTAGTGGATTACCGGTAAGTTTTTATGTAGTCAATGGTCCGGCATATATCAGCGGCAATCAATTGTATGTAACTCCCATCCCCGTAAAAAGCAAATACCCCATTGAAATAACCGTAGTGGCCTATCAATGGGGTAGAAGCATTGCACCGTTGTATCAATCAGCAGAACCGGTAGTACAAAGGTTATTTATAGAAAAATAAGTACAACTTATGGATAAAGCAATACAAATGCTATTCATAATCTAGCCAAGCGGTAGCAGTGGTGTTGGTATTCGATACAAAGCGAATCCAACGGGCTTGCACCGTAGAAGGTAAAACAAGTTCCAATTTTTTACCCGATAATACTTCATAGGTATTATACGTTACCCAATCGTTATCGCCCATAGGATCAAATTGTACTTGAATACTTACGGCAGTTTTTGATTGGTGCGATAAAGTCAATTTTCTACTATCGTAATAGCCAAACAAATAAGCATCGGAGGGTTTGTTGGCAACCACAGTACTATTGTACCAAGGGCCACCTTTACCGGTTGGTTTACCCATTTTCCATAAATCATCTATAGTGCCAGCCCAAATTGTACACTTTTTATCGGCAGATTGAAAAATATGTTGATTGTCAGGTTTAGCCGATGCATCTAAGCCACTCATAACCAGCATACCTCTATACGATGTATAATCATTGATAACATAGTTGTGCGAAGCAATTGGCCGAATTTTGGCATAGCCGTCGGCATTTTCGGCAGGTAATTCGTAAAGTGTACCACCACAATTAAATAGGTCGCGCTCGGTAGCCACTTCTCTACATAGACGGAGGGCATTTTTTTCCATAAGTGTTGCATAGGCAGCATTACCTAAAGGCAAACGCCATCTACGTTTCGCATCGTCTACTATCAAGTAAGACCCTTGTTCAACCGTAACCACGTTAGCGGGAATGCGTAGTTTTTCCTTTACAAAAGCAGTTGTGGCAGTATCCTTTTTAGGCAACAATTGCATGTTTTCGGTTAATTCGTATAGGCCGGTTTCGGTAGTGGTGGTATCGGTTGTTTGGTTGGCTACTATGGCTAAAGTACGGCGGTTGTTGCCAAGGCTATACAGCAAACCTCCTGTGTACGAAGCGCTTTTAGTGGTGGCTAGCCCATTAAACAAAGCGTTACAACAAGGTGCTTGCTTGGCGGTAGCAGTATAAACAAAGGAAAGAGAACCAACGGTTTTTTTATTGGCAGATGCACGTATCCATTCGCCGGGGTCGGTGGCTGCAAAAGGCAAAAATGCTGCTTGTTTGGCGGCAACTGTTATGGTTTTTAAGGATTTCCACTCGTTGTTGCCTTTAGCATCTACGCTAAAAGTGAAGGTAATTGCACTATCGCCATCATTTTTTATCCATGCGGTACGATTGCTCCATCCGGCAAATAAAAACGGTTCCGAAGGGGTATTTGCTGCAATGGTTTCTTTCAGCCAAACAGCTCCTGAAGCACTTGTAGTGCCGGTATTGTCGGGTTGTTGTAGGCTAGTAAACCACAAATTTGATTGCGATTGTCCCGGACCCTCTATGCCGCCTTTGGCTTTTCGTTTGTTTAAAAATTCACTTTTTGCGGCATCGTCGCAACCAAAAACCAATTGATTGTTCCAACGGGTAAAATCACCAATCACTTTTAAATAGGAAGAACGAGGGCGTATACCGGCAGCGTGGCGAATATCGAAGTTGCCCGGAAAGCACCAAAACATACCATGCATGGTCATTAAATAATCTTTTTTATCGGGAGCGCCAATATCCCTAATTCTTGGCCATTCTGTATTCCATCCGTGTGCACCGTCGTAGCTGTTGCTAGC
>JAIXOS010000360.1 GCA_027486695.1 Chitinophagaceae bacterium
TCTTCATTCACCAAAAATATATCCGGCTGAATTTCATCCATTTCGGCCAAATAATCAATGATACCCATGCCTTTGTTAACACGCACTTCCGTAACGGCCGACAAAGCTTCTAACATATATTTCCTTTCATCTTGTGGGGTTATTGGATAACGACCTTTCAGTTGATAAACATTTTCATCGTTACCAATGCATGCGTATACATTGCCCAACTTTTGTGCTTCTTTTAAAAATGCTACGTGGCCGCTATGCATCAAATCAAAGCAACCAGTAACCATTACTTTTTTTGGTTTTTCCATAATTTATTTATATATCATTTAATTTTAAGGCAAATTTTTTTACAAAATGAAAATAGAAAAAAATTAGGATTTTAGCACAAATTTTAAAAATAGCCCCAAAAAACAACCCGTAAGCAATCCAATATTTCCCCAAAAAATATCCATCCAATCAAAATGTCTGTCGGGAATTAGTAGCTGCCCAAGCTCAGCAAGCATAATTGAGAGTGACAAAAGTAAAATGAACGCTATATAATGTTTGTATACTAATGGCCTATTGAAAAAAAAGAATGTGCCAACGATGCCAAGAAAAATCAAAGGTACTGCTGTACGAAAATTAATGTATTCATTGGTAAACGCTACTAACCAATCCGGCATGTAATTTTCGGTATTGAATGATGGGTTGGGCAACCAACTATAGTAAAAGACACTACAAAATAAAATTAAAAACAAACCATATGCAAAATGCATCTTCATAAATGATATAATACGATGCACAAATGTATGTATTGTAATTTTAGTAATGAAAAACTATATAATATTACTGTCACAAAACACCTTCCTTTCAGCAGCTTATGGGTATAAATTGAGGTGAAGTAAAATTATAAAGAAGACTAGGCCTTCTTTATAAAAATTCATCAAAATAAATTTTGCACCTCGTCATATACTCTTCTTATGCCGTCTTCAAGTGTAATGGAAGCTCGCCAACCAAAATCTGCCAATTTAGACACATCCATCAATTTACGTGGAGTGCCATCGGGTTTAGAACTATCAAATACCAACTCGCCCTCGTATCCAACAATTTGTTTTACCAACTGCGCCAATTCCAAAATTGTTACGTCGTTACCCCATCCTACGTTTACTAGGCCCTTTTCATTGAAATTTTCCATCAAATAAAAGCAAGCATCGGCCAAATCGTCCACATGTAAAAATTCTCTTCGCGGGCTTCCTGTTCCCCAAAGTTCTACGGTTGGTTGATTATTTTTCTTGGCAGTAATTAGCTTACGCAATAGAGCCGGTAATACATGCGATTTTTCCAAATCGTAATTATCGTTAGGCCCATACAAGTTGGTAGGCATTGCCGAAATAAAATTGCAGCCATATTGCGCCCGATAACTATCGCACAATTCTATACCAGTAATTTTAGCAATTGCATAAGGTTGATTGGTTGGTTCCAAATAGCCACTGAGCAAATATTCTTCTTTAAGTGGTTGTGGTGCTAGTTTGGGATAGATGCAGGAAGAGCCTAAAAAAAGCAATTTGGTTACTTTATTTACATAAGCCGCATGTATGATATTGGCCTCTATCATCAAGTTATCGTAAATAAAATCGGCTCTGTAAGTATTATTCGCAACAATACCACCTACTTTAGCTGCTGCAAGAAATACGTAGTCTGGTTTTTCTACTTCAAAAAAAGCGTTTACTGCAGCTTGGTTTCTTAAATCTAATTCGGCAGAGGTTTTAGTAAGTATATGCTCAAAACCTTCTTTTTGTAATTTTCGTTGGATAGCACTTCCAACCATTCCTCGATGGCCAGCAATATATATTTTACTACTAATATTCATATTATCTGTAAAATTTAAAAAATAGAGGCCGCTATTATCTAGCAGCCTCGCTCAAAAAATATTAATTTTCAAACTCATTTATGTGTTCAAATCCTGCATCGCGTAAGTGGCGCTCTTTTTGAAACAGTGCCACATCGCTAGCCATCATTTCTTTTACCAATGCAGGCAAATCGTATTTGGGTTTCCAACCTAATTTCTCATTAGCTTTTGTCGGGTCGCCAATCAACAATTCCACTTCTGTAGGTCGATAATAGCGAGGATCTACTTTTACTACCACTTTACCAATTGGCAAATCAAAATTGCCTTTAACCGCTGCAACATACCCTTCCTCGTTTTCTGCGTCGCCCCTAAATCCAAGCTCGATGCCTACTTCGGCAAAAGCCATTTTAACAAACTCTCTAATTTCGGTAGTAATGCCCGTTGCCAACACAAAATCTTCAGGCGTTTCTTGTTGCAAAATTAAGTACATACCCTCTACATAATCTTTTGCATGTCCCCAATCTCTTCTTGCATTTAAATTGCCCAAATAAACAATATCCTGCAAGCCCAAGGCAATTTTTGCCGCTGCGCGCGTAATTTTTCGGGTAACAAAGGTTTCGCCGCGTTGCGGGCTTTCGTGGTTAAACAAAATGCCATTGCAGGCATACATACCATAAGCTTCCCTATAGTTGACTGTAATCCAATAAGCATATAGTTTAGCTACTGCATATGGAGAGCGAGGATAAAAAGGAGTTGTTTCGCTTTGGGGAACGGCTTGTACCAAGCCATATAATTCCGATGTAGACGCTTGGTATATTTTTGTTTTTTCAATAAGACCTAGCAAACGAACAGCCTCTAAAATTCGAAGGGTGCCAATACCATCGGCATTAGCTGTATATTCTGGTTCTTCGAAGCTTACATGAACATGACTCATGGCTGCCAAGTTGTAAATTTCGTCGGGTTGTACTTCTTGGATAATACGAATAAGATTGGTACTATCTGTCAAATCGCCGTGGTGCAATACCAAATTGCGGTCAGGAATGTGGGGATCTTGGTAAAAACGATCGATACGGCCAGTATTGAACAAAGAACTTCTTCTTTTGATACCATGTACTTCGTATCCTTTTTTCAGTAACAACTCCGCCAAATAGGCGCCATCTTGTCCGGTAATACCGGTAATTAAGGCTTTTTTCATGAATTTGTATTTTACGGTAAAACGATTGGAATACATTATTTTTGCAAGAATAATGATTACATTTTACATTGTAAAATAAAAATTCAAAAAAAATGAAAAAAAACTCAAAATAGTGCTTAAAAAAGGTTTTAGTATCGATAATAAGATATTAAATGAATCTGCAGCAGTAGCGCTATTGATTGCAAGCAATATTAATCTCTACTTATTTTGTAATTTTTTCTTTGACTATTGAGAACACAAATGAAAAATTACCCAATAAATATCTACGCCACATTCTTTTCGGCTCTTTTACCAACCGATACAACCATTCTAATCCCATGCCTATCATCCATTTAGGCGCACGATTTACTGTACCGGCATAAAAATCGAACACTGCTCCAATGCAGCCAATATGTCCTACTTGAAGGTTATCTAATTGTTCATAGGCCCATTTTTCCTGCTTCGGAGCGGTCATACCTACAAACAAAACATCGGGCTGAAAGCTATTTACCGCTGCAAGCATTGCTTGATTATCGAGTTGTGTGAAAGCCGGCTTGTATGGCGGAGAGTAGGTATCCACTAGAACATTGGGATACTCTTTTGCAGCTCTTTGCTTTATGGCTTGTAGAGTGGTATTGGTACTACCTAGAAAAAAACATTTACCGCCTATTTTTTCAAGCCGCTCCATTTCATAAAAAAACAAATCGGCACCGGCTATTTTTGTTACTCTTAAGTTGTACAACCACTTTACAGCCCAAACCACACTAACTCCATCAGGAATGAGTACATCACTTTGAATCAAGGATGTTTTGAAATCGGCATCTTTCTCGGCTACATTAAAAGAATGCGCATTTAAAGTAGTAATCAGTAATTTATGATTAATACTCAATTCGGCCAAAGGCCTATCATACAAAGAATAATCTGAAAGCATTTAGCAATATTTTATTATAATAATTATCTTTTTGCTTGTTGGTATATTTCTATCATTTGACGGGCTTTGCTATCCCATGATAACTCTTCTTGACGCATCAAACAATTATGTGAAAGTTCTTGAAGAATTTGCTTGTTTTGGTGCAAGAAAATTATTGCTTGACTCATATCTTGAATTCCCTTTTGAAATCCAATTGGTTTAAACTTCATACCTACCCTATTGTTTACCACATCGCCTTGTCCGCAAGTATCAAAACAAATAACGGGTAATTGGTTGCTTATTGCCTCTAAAACCACATGCGGTGTACCTTCAGCTACACTAGTGAACAAAAACAAATCTGAAAATAGCATAATTTCTTGAACTTTTGCATGCGGTATTTTTCCGTGCCAAATGCATTGATTGGCAATACCTAACTCCTTAGCCAAATTCATGTAGGCATGTGCTTCAGGGCTTGCATTATCACCAACAATATGCAACCGTGCATTCGACAGTTTTATTTGTGCTAGAATGCGCATTGCAAGTCCTAATTGTTTGCGAAAATCTAGCTTACCCACCCACAACAAATCAAAAGTATCTTTCTCAATGTTCGACTTAACAATATCTTTTTTTACGTAGCATCCCGTCTCATTAATTAAAAATGCATCAACTCCAAAATACTTTTTGAGTGTTACCTGAGAGTCGGAAGATGCCGCAACCAAAAATTTAGCACTTGCAACAGCTGCTTTAACTTTATTTGATGTTTTTAATTGTAAATAAGTGATGAAGTTTTTAATATGAAGAAATACTTTTTGTTTAGCGGTTGCGCCTTCCAAAAATGCTGTTGGAAATTTTTCCTTAGCATCTAATGGACCCCAAATGAAGGGTATTGATGGAATTTTCCATAAATAGCCAGGCTCACGAAAACCAATCATATTTAATTGATGAACAATATCAATAGAATGCTGTTCAATTACTTGATGGGCAATTGTGAGCGTTTCTTTCTGCCATTTATCATAATAATAATAAAATCGCCAATCGCCTTGATTCCAACACATTTTACGTATTTCGGCCGATACGGGATTGTAAAAGAATGTAATATTTTGTTTATACTCAAAAGTTTCTAATGCTTCAGCAATTTCCTTTTCCCATTCACCTTCGGTAATTACATATAATTTGGCATATTTTGCCAAATTGGTCACCCAATTCCATGCCATTCCGGGTTCTGAACCCATGTTAGGTGCACATGCATACGCATTTACTAAAACTGAAAGCATATAGATAATTATTTATTCAATACATTGGTTAAAAAATTCAACGAGGCAGATCGCTCCACTTCCATTTTTGTATTAACGCTGTCAAAATCAATCGGTCGATTCACATCTACCGAGGTCATTTCCATATTATCGTAAAGTAGTTGGTTGCTTAGCCCAAATAAACTCAAAACGGATTCTAATCGAGAATTGTTCTTTTTCTTTTTGGATAATACCGTGTAGAAAGGCGTATTTAAATTGATTGAAAAGGCTGTTCCATGAAAAGAATTGGTAATAACATAAGACGCATTTTTAATAAGCCACAAAAACTCTGACGGCCCCGCATCAAGAATATTGATAATGCCTGGATTTTCTTCTACATTGATAGCTCTTTTACAAATTCTATAAATAGGTATATTTTTCACGGCAGCAATATGATGTGCTAAGGCAATAATTGCTGGTGACTCAGATAGTTGGTAAATTACAATATAGTCGCTAGATGAAAACTTTGGATAAGCAACCATGAAATTGTTCCACTCTTGCTTGTTTAACAAAAATGTAGGATCGAGAACTTTGTTGACATCTCTACCCGTAATTTTTTTGATTAAATCTACTCCTTGTGCTTCCCGAACCCCAATATATTGGATGTTGTTCAATAAGCTTTTGTATTTAGGAGCCAGAAAATCTTCTATTTCCGAAACGCCAAAACTTGAGGCAAATGCTATTTTTTTACTATCTGCAGGTGCAAAAGTTAAGAAAAACGGTTCTATACTTGCAGAGGCACTTGGATTCCAAACTTGATCGCTACCGACAATAAAAGCATTGTACGGATGCTTTTCAGCATACAATTTCCTGAAACTTTTGAATTCCTTAGATAATTTTGTATTAACCTTATGGAAATTTTCGAACCTATTTAGACGATTTGATAGAGGCTTATAAAAAATAGAAAGAACCTCGTCGAGAAAAAAATTAGCTATCCTATACATCAAAAAGTATTTAACTTTTTTTGATGTACTCATTGGCACAAAAGGCTTAGATTCAGGAGTATCTTGGTAACGCCAATTTTTATAGTATAAATAATTGATAATTTCTGATTCGAAACCTAAAATTTCAAGTTTTCGTTGCAGGGCAAAAGCTTGCAATTCTGCTCCGTAGTTGTTAACTCTTAATATAGTAATAATACCTACTTTCATGATGTTCATTTTATTTTTTTCCTAAAAAAGCCAAATGTTTTTGCTGGTCGGCATCGTTTAAAAACCGATTCCGAATTTTTTTTGCAGGAACACCGCCCCAAATTTCGCATGGGGGAATATCTTTATTTACTACCGATCCTGCAGCAACAATAGATCCTTTACCAATTTTTACCCCGCCCACTACAGTAACACGATGTCCTAACCAAACGTCATCTTCTACAATTGCGATACCATCATCGCCTCGTTTTCCATCCCAAATGTACTGCCCCGGCACATCAAAAGAATGGTCAAGCCTACCAACAAAACACACCCTGCCGGCTAACAAGACATTATTTCCAAAATGTACATCGGCGGCTATACTACAATATTTACCAAACTGAACCCTATTACCAATTTTAATATCTCTTTTGGCAAAAGCAGTATGAGCAAGTACACGTACAAAACCGTCATATTTTACCCATGGAAACTTAACATGAAAGAAATACCATGTTCGAAAATAGTTCAATAAATATCGAATAATAAAGGTAAGTCGGCCCATTCCTTTGGGCACATTTGTGTAATCAATTTTCATAAATAAATTCTATAAGTTCTTTCGTTTTTTCATTAAAGCCAAATGGCATACAATTACTTTTACTTTTATCCTTTAAGGATGCTTGATAGGCTAGTAACATCTTGTTTTGCAAGTCATTAACATTTTCTGAATCAAAGATAAAACCGGCATTATTGGTAATTAAACATTTCGCTCCTACGACGCTAGATACAACGACTCTGCACCCTGCAACCAAAGCTTCATTTACTACTGCACCAAACGGTTCAAATCGGCTTGGCAATACCAAAACATGACCAACTTTAAAATAGGCTACTAATGCCAAATCACTTTTTTTCCCAACAAATGACACTACTTTATCCAAGCCCAAATCGGCTGCCATTTTTTGTAAATTATTTTTTTCAAGACCATCCCCTACCAAAATTAAATGGGCATTTTCAATTTGTTTACTTATTTCAGAAAAAGCGGTTAGCAATAAATCTATTCCTTTTACTTTTACCAAGCGTCCTACAAAAAAGAAGACAAACTTATTTTCTAGGTTTAAATCTTCTGAGTAACTATGTGCAATACTCCCCGCATCATTTATTTTGGACAAAAAAACTTGTTCGTCTTGAATAATTGGAAAATAAAAAAACCGGCATTTCGTATTTGGATGCTTTGATTGAATAACTGAAGGTGTTTCCGGATTAACAGCAATTAAACCATTGATTCTGTTAAGGCAGTAATTTCTTAAAAAATTACGAATCCCTTTGGTCGTTTCTGCAATAGATGGGGAATCATCGTTGGTGATAAAAATTTTGTATTTCCACTTTTTCTGCATCCATATAGCAACCAAAGCGTTGAATCCAAACTCATGGGGCATTACTATGTCCGGACGAAATTGATTTATTTCGTCAAAAAGACCCATGCTAATGATTTGTCCTGCTATTTTTTTACCGTCTTTCAAATAAACAAAGGAAAAATTGGCTTTTTGATTAAGGGCCTCCTTATCAAAAGCAAGTGTTTGTATATTAGGCATATACAATACCACTCTTAAATCGAAGTAATTATTTAAAAAGTTATATAAATCTAGCCGGTAAGTAGTTAAGAATGGATGGAATACAAGTAGTTTTTTCTTCATTGATGATACTTTTTAGCAGAACAAATAACCTTATCTCTTTTTCATTACTTGCTGATAAACACCCGATATTGTTTTAATTATTCCTACTATTTTAACAGAGAAAAATAAAGGATGGTATTTTTTATTTGCCAATTTAACTAGTTCGGCTTTACTACTTGATAGTATAACCGGCAAGTTATTTTTTAAGAAAGGGATTCCATGATGGTCTGTATCAAATGAAATGATGTTAATTTTTTTTTGTGCAGCATGATCTTTTTGCTCGCAATCCCACTTACTTTTATTTGAATAAAAATAAAATATATTTGATGGCTGTTGAATAAAATTTACTATGTCGTAATATTCCGTAAGCTTATTCTGTTTACGATATCTAAACAAAATGGGGTCTATATCTTCGGTGGAGGTATTTAAAAGCGAATTAAGTTCAAATTGACCATTGAACGAAATAATGGTATCGGCAGCAAGAAGCGATCCAAAAAGTACAGCCGCAAACCCACCTGCAGAACTACCTAAAGTTACAACAGTGTAACCTTCTGTTTCTTGTTTCAACAATTGAATCAATTTATCTGGCGTATTGTAATTGGCATTAATACCTGTTAAATACCACTGTTTTTGAATATCACGGATAAAGATATGCTTACGGGCATAAGTTACCCTTGTGCCAAACCACTCGTATCTATTGCCTTTGACAATTGCTTTTTCAAAAACCTCAGGTTTATTTGGGTAATAAATATTATTGCTACTAAAATAAATAGCGCAAATATTGCTATTAACTTCCTGATTGTATTCTATCAAAAAATTATCTGCATTATTATAAACGTCTAAAACCAATGGACTATCGGTTTGAAATACGACCGGGTTATGACTGCTTAATACTTCCATAGAAATGGCATTAACATGCGAAGATTGAGTGAGAAAAAATGCTTTAATGCAACAAGTAGTCCTTTGTGCCGGTAATCAAACACAAAGAAAAAATAGGGGTGACTGTTACCTAACGGCGAATACAAAGCGTTGAATCTCTTTTTTAATGGCACTTGTGGCAAACACCACTTTGGCAGCGTTTCGTGATCTTCGCAATAAGCAACAAAATCGGTAAGGATATAAGAAGGAATCTTGTTTTTTAATGCCCTAAGGCCATAGTCAAAATCTCCTATTGCATGGTGAAATACAGGGTCGTGTGGGCCAAGAACATCAAAAACTGCCTTAGGCACTAACACTACGTTTCCATGAAAAAATTTACATTTTTGCAGTTGACCATTCGGCTGTAGCAACTGACTAGCTTCAAACGAAAAACCACCATAAGTAAGCTTACGTGTTTTTTCTGACATTGTTGTACCTGCTATAATTGCTTGCCCTTTTGTTTCATTTGCGGCCTCTCTAAACAATGATAACGCATTTGGAAAAATAAACGTATCATCATTTAACCACAAATAGTAATCAAACTGCTTCTTTTTACTAGCTTCTGTCCATGCTTTATGCATACCTCTATTCCAAAACAAATCGCCACTGCCTTTAATTACATTCACAGATGGGAAACTCGCTTTTACTGCTTCAGATGTGCCATCAGTACTACCATCATCTACCAAAAAAACCTCGAGTACCATATCGTTCACGATGGTATTCTGGAACAAAGCATTTAAACATGCCAATGTTTTTTCCCTTCGATTAAAGCATGTTAAAATAGCAGCTACTTCAAATGTTTTCATACTAAATAATTTCTTTAATAAACTTAGCCGGGTTACCTGCCCAAATTTGGTTGGCAGGAATCGACTTTGCTACTACGGAGCCAGCTCCAATAATAGAGTTATCGCCAATAGTAACGCCTTTTAAAATGATAGAATGCGCTCCTATAAATACATTGTTACCGATAAACACCGACTTCTTTGCTTTATTTGCGAAATCAGTGATAGGATTACGACGCAATTGAGGATTCAAAGAATGAAAATCTGTATCATAAATACAAACCCCTCCCCCAATTTTTACATCATCGCCTATGTTTATTTGTTGGTGACAAATGATTGCTGCTTGTGACATGCCCACATTATTTCCAATAGTTAATGAGGCCCCTTTATCAACAAAGAACACACATGGCCCGTTTGCTCCAATTGGATTGCCTTTAATACCATTGTTCATCGAAAAATTACTGCCCAAAATCAAATTACCACCCATTGCTACAGCCACATGCGGCACGCCACTAGTAGTAAATTTAGCAAAAGAAACTTTATTGCATATGAAAAAAAATCTAGTAACCAAATTTTCTAATGGTCTTGAAATTAGAAAAATAATTTTTTTTGCTCCTTTATAGAAAATTTGCAATATCATAATCGACAAAATAATACATTTAAAAATTACCCAACATGAACAACTGTACGCTTGCGGATCCAAGGCAAAGTATCTCTTACCCAAACAATCATATCGTCATTTGTCATAGTTCTAAATTGCTTTGAAAAACACATGGCAATAAATATCCACGAATAAATATACGAGAGATCAAAATTGGTAAATTCTTCCACAAACGAATACATCCACCTATAAGCTACATAGATACCAACAATTTTGATGAAAAAATTATTGGATTTATACACTGCCAAATAACTAGCATTTGCAAAAACCAGAAAATACAACAAAACGCCTAATATACCATTCCAAGTAAACAAATTGAGTACACATACTTCTGAAGAAAATCGCTCCATTTTACCCGTTTGTAGTTCATTAGCTAAGAAATTACCAAAAGATTGGGAATCATATCCTCTTGCCGGCGTTCTCCCTAAAAGTAAATACTCATTACCAACGGCAGAATTAATAGCCTCGTAATAGATTAGCGTTCTTGTATCTTCTGAAAGTTTTTGTTCATTACCACTACCAAAACTACTTTGAATGGTAATATCGCCCAAGTATTCATCTAGCTTGAAGATATTAAACATACCCGTGACAGCTAAATAAAAAAACAATAATGGCAAAGCAAGAAACAACAGATGTATAAACTTGAGTACAAAATCACCAAAATATTTTTTGAAATAAAACAGACTACCCAATGATAGCGTTACAGCAAATCGTAAAATATTACTTCGAGCATCTAAGCCCAATCCTACAACAACTGCTGTAAAAAAAAGAACAATTATTTTCCATTTCATTGGAAGTATTGGAAAAAAAATACAGAGAAAGGAAATAGGAATCAAATAGCGACCAATAAAGTCCGACTGTTTAATAAGAGGAATAAACACAAAGAAGAAGGGAAGTGCATAAGTAAGCCAATCTTTGGTTAATTTTCGCAGCAATGTAGGTTGTGTCATTACTAAAGCAAACATTGGAATTAACAAAACAAATGTTGTACTTACCAAGTTCTTCCACTCCCAATAGTTTTCGGCAACAAAAAAACCACGACAAATAGAAATTAAGTTCCAACCAATTAATAGTTTAACAGTTGTAAAATTTACCGTGTCAGTATCATATTTTTTTTGTGCTTTGTTTATTTTAAGTATGTACAAAAAAATCATTGCAGAACATAACCACCATACAAATGTATTGCCTATTTCAAATTTAGACCACTGATTAATAGATGGTATAGTATTCAAAATAAATAATAATGAAAATATATTTGAATTAGTCAATTTCATTCATATATGCTTTAATATCTTTTAATTCATTTTCCCACCATTTAGATTTTAACAAAACATCAATCTTATCTTCCGAAAAGCGGTATTTAATTATTTTAGCAGGTACGCCTGCAACAATAGCATACGGAGGAACATTTTTGGTTACTACAGCACCACCTGCCACTACAGCGCCAGTTCCTATTGAAATGCCGTCCATAATGATAGCTTTGGTTCCTATCCA
>JAIXOS010000024.1 GCA_027486695.1 Chitinophagaceae bacterium
AACTCACACCCACACCGTGCAATCCGCCAGATACTTTGTAGGTATTTTTATCAAACTTACCTCCTGCGTGCAGCACAGTCATTACTACTTCTAGTGCACTGCGTTTTTCTTTGGTATGCATAGCGGTAGGAATACCCCTACCATCGTCTTGTACACTAATGGAATTGTCTTCGTGAATGGTTACTTGAATTTTTTTACAAAATCCTGCCAACGCCTCATCAATTGAATTGTCTACCACTTCATATACCAAGTGGTGCAACCCTTTTACCCCGATATCGCCAATATACATGGCCGGTCTTTTTCGAACGGCCTCCAATCCTTCTAGTACTTGTATACTATCTGCGCCATAGCTTTTGTTTTGCGCATCATTGCTTAATTGTTGTTCTTCGGTCATGGTAATCTATAAAACCTTATGTTGAATGATAAAATTGTAAGGTAGCGAAGATACGTATTGTAAAGTGTTTTCAACAATAAAATATACACATTATCCATACGATTATTCACCTCAATTCAATTAACTAAATCAATTGAAAATTAAATACAAATAACAATATTTTAATTTTTAAAACACAGCAATCCACTCAGTTTAAACCCTTGGTTTTATTTGCTTAGATGCAAAGCGTTTTACGGTGGTTAATAATTCTTCGGGCTCAAATGGTTTGAGTACACAATCAGCAAAACCTTGTCGTAATAAACTTTGATAGGTGTCGTTATTAAGTAGGTTGGCGGTAAAAGCCAAAGTAGGTATGTGGGCGTAATGTGCTTTAATTTCTTTCATCACATCGTACCCATCTATTTCGGGCATATTCAAATCAAGCAATATTAAATTAAAATCGCTTTCTTCCTTTAGCCTTTGTAAGGTGGTGGCTCCATTTAGGGTTGCTACCACATCTGCTTGAGCTTCTTGCAAAACCCTAGTGGTTAACAACATTGTTAGTTTGTTATCTTCTGCCACTAAAATTTTCAGCCCTTGTAAATTGATAGGGGCTTGCGACTTTTGTTGGGGCAAATTTTCGGCAAATTTTGTTTTTACTATGGGCAATGTAATGGTAAAGAAAAAGGTGCTACCCTTGTATTCTTCGCTATCTACCATTAAATTTCCACCCATCAATTTCAACAAACTCTGCGCAATGCTCAATCCTAATCCTGCACCGGCTTTAGCGGTAGTAGGGGTAGTGCCCACTTTTGAAAAACTATCAAAAATTTTGTCTTTATTTTCTTTCGAAATACCAATACCGGAATCCTCAACGGAACAATACAACTGAATTTTAGACTCTTTTTTGGTTAGGCTCCTTGCCTCAAATTTTACAAAACCATGCTCTGTAAATTTTAATGCATTCCCAATAATATTATTAATTACCTGAATTAATCTTAACTCATCGGAAGCTACTATTACATCTAATGCTTCATCAATATTTACTTTAAATTCTAGTCCTTTATCATGAAACTCGTTAACAAATGTGCTACAATTTTGCTGCAACAACTGCTTGAGATTAAATTGATTTTCACTTAAGGTAAACTCTCCTGCTTCAATTTTTTTATGATCAAGCAAGTCGTTCGACAGCCCCAAAATATGCTGACTACAAAACTTGATAATACCAATATACTCCAGCTGCGTAATGGAACTTATATTTTTTTCAAGATAATTTGCCGCACCAACAATACCGTTTAAAGGGGTACGAATTTCATGTCCCATATTGGATAAAAAACCATTACGCACCACAATTGATTCTTCGGCTTTTTGAATTTGCAACAGCAAGGCACTATGGTAACGATGTTCTATATACACATATGCAATAACAAACACCACCGTATACAACAAAGCGGAAACAATATTTACTTGACGAATAAGTACCTGCTGAGCGGCACTTAAATTAAGCCGATAGCTGTAATCTATATTGAAAAAACAGATGATAACGACCAATACAAGTGCAGCCGAGTAATAACTTGCCATTTCAATCCATGCATAATCTTTTTTTTCTAACCAAAGAGGCACCACCACAACTAGTGGAAAAAGATACAAATACACCATAGAGGCGGGACCTTGCAAGAGTGAGAGTAAAAAAATGCCTGCCAATATCCCTACAATAAAACAGATTTTACTAACTAAGAATGGAAGTATTTTTTTTAACACTACTAAAATAGCTGCAAACAGGCACACTCCACCCACTACATAAGCTAGTAGTGGATGAATAGACAATGCAATAAAAAATTGAAACAGCGTATAGGATATAACCATCATTAACGATTGGTAAAATCGTTTTTGTGCCTCTTTAATATCAGGAACAATTTGGCTATTTGCTGTAGGTATAGAAGGGGGTATTAATGGCATTGCTAGGGGTATAAAACTACAATGCAATAATAGGTAGATTTACTATTGAACCCATCAATAATTGTATAAATGCAGGATTGCAATTACCGCATAGATAATATACAGAATAGCAAAGACAGCAATTTTATTGTAGCAGCAGCCGTATTTAGCCAGCAATAACGCTCGATGCCCTCATCAATGTAGGCACAAGTGCTTGTACAGCATCTATAATTCCCTGGGTATCGTATCCACACTCGCTTCGCAATTGTTTTAAAGTACCGTGTTCTACTAACCTATCAGGAATACCCAATATTTTCACTTGTGCCTTATAGTTATGGGCAGCCATAAATTCTACAATGGCAGATCCAAATCCTCCTACCACAGTTCCATCTTCAACGGTAACTATTTTGTTGAACTTTTTGAATACTTTATGAAGCAACGCTTCGTCTAATGGCTTTGCAAAGCGCATATCAACATGTGCGGGATTTAACCCTTGTGTACGCAATTCTCGGATAGCTGCTTGAGCAAAATTGCCCGGATGCCCAAGCGTTAAAATAGCCACTTCTTCACCATCCTTAAGCATTCTTCCTTTACCGATAGGCAATTCCTCAAAAGGAGTTTTCCAATTAGGCATTGTGCCTTCTCCTCTAGGATATCGAATAACAAACGGTGAGGTATTGGTTTCCAACTGAGCGGTAAACATCATGTTGCGCAATTCCTGCTCATTCATTGGCGCTGCAATGACCATATTGGGTATGCATCTAAAAAAAGCAATATCATAACAGCCATGGTGTGTAGGGCCATCTTCGCCTACCAAACCTGCTCTATCTAGGCAAAAAACTACCGGCAATTTTTGTATTGCCACATCGTGTACTACCTGATCGTAAGCCCGCTGCATAAAGG
>JAIXOS010000279.1 GCA_027486695.1 Chitinophagaceae bacterium
AAAATGAAAAGTAGAGAAGGCACCGTTGTTGATGCAGACGACCTCGTTGCCGATATGGTGCAAATCGCGCAACAAAAAACAGAGGAATTGGGTAAGGTAACCGATTTTTCTACCGATGAATTGGCCACTTTGTACAACACAATTGGACTAGGTGCATTGAAGTTTTTTCTTCTACGCGTTGATCCAAAGAAAAAAATGATTTTCAATCCGGAAGAAAGTATTGATTTTCATGGATTTACAGGGCCATTTATTCAATACACACATGCGCGCATCAAAAGCATATTGCGCAAAAACGAATCTGTATTACAAGAAAGGGTTGCAATAGATACTACTATTTCGCTACTGCCTTTAGAAGTAGCTTTATTAACCAATTTGGAGCAGTTTGAAACCGTTTTGCAGGAAGCTGCTAACGAACTTGATCCGTCTAAAGTTGCTATTTATGTATTTAATTTAGCTAAAGTATTCAATTCCTTTTATGCAGAACACTCTATTGGCAATGCCGAAAATGAGCAGAAAAAACAGGTTCGTATACAAATTGCTCAACTAACGGCTATTGTTATCAAAAAAGCGATGGAGGTGTTAGGGATTCAAGTGCCGGAACGCATGTAATGTAATTACTTTGTAAAGGTGTTTTTGGTATGCAATAATGCGTAATAATATTTTATGCAATAAATGCATTTAGTGTAAAGAATTGTTTTATTGTGTCTATTTCGGTATACTATTAACCATTTGATAATAAATTTTACCTTGATTTTCGCTAAAAGTTTTGTAAATTTGTTTATTGTTATTTTATTTTACTATCTATCCTCCTATGACATTCTCTGGCTACAAAAGAAAAAGTATACTTTCTGAGAAAACAGATATGTCGTGCCCTTTTTGCGAATCTAAAAGTACCATCTCCATTAGCGTAATTGTTAAGTACTATCATTTTTTCAACATACCTTTCTTGGCAGTTGGTAAAAGAGGCATCTCAAAATGTAGTAATTGCAAGCAAGTGCTTAGTTCTACAGAAATGAATGACCAAATTAAGCAAGTGTACAACACAATTCAAGCAAAGATTCGCATCCCATTAGTTTATTATATAGGCAGTATTTTATCGCTTATCTTGGTAAGTTATTTGTTATTGAATCTATTTTTATAAACAGTGCTAATTTTATAGCATATTATTTGATTGATGATATTCAATAATCACATCTCCCCTAAAACAACTTAGCTTTCTATTTAGGTTTCAAAGGTCATATTGGGTTTATTTTGTTATACATTTGGAATCAGTCTAATTCCTAAATCACTCCAAAGCGCTTCAAATTACGATACTAATAGCTAAAACCAAACGGTTATGTTGTTGTCAAAATTTGCAAACAAATTTTTAGGATAGAACTTTTCTATTGAACATTTGTAGTTACCGAAATTGACACACTTTTAATTAATTCTTTAAATTATGTCCTCTACTAACGAAATTTTGCCGAGTCAGGTAACCAAAGCCACCATTATCACTATTGGCGATGAACTACTGATTGGTCAGGTAATCGATACCAATAGTGCTTGGATAGCCCAACAACTAAATTTAATTGGTATTCAAGTAACTAAACGATTGGCTGTGGGCGATGTTTGGGAGGAAATTTGGCAAGCAATTGATGCTGAAATGACCGTTGCAGACATCCTTATTCTTACAGGTGGTTTAGGGCCTACAGCCGACGATATTACCAAGCCGCTTTTATGTGAATATTTTAAAGGCAAATTGGTGAGGCACCAACCAACTTATGAACATTTGCAAGTACTATTCGATAGTGTTTTAAAAAGGCCTTTTACAGAGCGTAACCAACTTCAGGCACTTGTTCCAGATACCTGTGATGTTTTGCTTAATCAAGTGGGTACAGCGCCGGGTATGTTTTTTAAAAAGCAACAAACTTGGTTGTTTTCTTTGCCGGGTGTGCCTTTTGAAATGAAATGGTTAATGCAACATGAAGTACTACCAATGATTCAAAGAGAATTTGTAGGTAAATGCATACAGCACAAAACTTTATTAACCGCCGGTGTTGGAGAGTCGTTTCTTGCTGATATGGTTTCAAACTATGAACAGCAGTTACCACAACAAATCAAAATGGCTTATTTACCTAATTTTGGTATGGTTCGCCTTCGATTAACTTGTTCCGGCACCCATGAACAAGAGGTAAATCAACAAATTACAGCGGCATTTGAACAATTAAAAGAAATAGTGGCACCTTATTTAGTAGCAGACCAAGATATTTCTCTTCAACAAGCAGTGGCTAACCTACTTTCTCAACAAGGAGCTACTTTAGCAACGGCAGAAAGTTGTACAGGTGGTTATATAGCACATTTATTTACAGCAATGTCGGGAGCAAGTCACTATTTTAAAGGAGGTGTTGTGAGTTATAGTAATGAAATAAAAGAATCTTTATTACATGTTCACAATCAAACAATTGAAAAAGAGGGCGCTGTTAGCGAAGCCACTGTAAAAGAGATGGTTATAGGTGCAATAGAGCAGTTTGGTAGTACTTATGCTGTAGCCGTAAGCGGTATCATGGGGCCGGATGGAGGTTCCGAAAATAAACCTGTTGGTATGGCTTGGATAGCAGTTGCTAATCAAAAAATGATACGAACTAAGCAACTTTTTAACCGTTTTGCCCGAGAAAAAAACATTCAAATCACCGCAAATCACGCTATTAACATGCTGAGAATGTTAATTGTGGATAACCGTTGAAAAAGTTTCCGATTGTAAAAATTATTTTTGGAAAATGTATAGTCAATACCCTTAACGTTTTTATGCTTATTAACTAACTGTTTGCGACTTATTTGGAGGGCTATTTTTAGCAACACCTCACAATATTTAAACAGTTTTGTAGTACCATAATTAAATGAATGATTAAGTAGTATTGCGTACTGGGATTTTTTTTAACCCATAAACAAGTACGTTTGTATGGCACTAGTTGATTTGGTTATGCCCAAAATGGGCGAGAGTATTATGGAGGCCACTATATTAAAATGGCACAAATTTGTTGGCGATCCTATAAAATTAGATGAAACTGTTTTAGATATTGCAACCGACAAGGTTGATAGCGAAGTACCCTCAACTGTAGAAGGTACCTTGAAAGAAATTATTTATCCTACAGGTAGCGTTGTTCCTGTGGGTGCTGCTTTTGCACGTGTAGAAACAGCCACTGAGGTTGTGGTGTCTAGCACCCCACAGTCCCCTACGACTGAATTTGAACCGGCAGTATCACAACAAGTTGTAACAGAATCCTTTACAGCTGCTGTAGATGCGGCATCGCCCGTATCCTTCATTGCGGCACCTGCAGAGCCACAACCAATAGTAGTTCCAGAACCAGTGGTGCCTTATGTGCCACAGACAGAGGCATATCCAAGTGCTACTTATCAAAGTGGGAAAACGGGCACGAACAACCGTTTTTATTCTCCTTTGGTGTTGAATATTGCCAATAGCGAGGGCTTGGCATTAAGTGAGTTAGAAAGAATTCCCGGCACAGGTGCAGATGGTCGTGTTTCCAAGCGAGACATACTACAGTACATTGCAGATAAAAAAACGGGTAAAATACCTGCATTTATTCCGCAGCAACCGCAAGCAACACCACAATATGCTTATACTCCACAACCACAATACATACCGCAGCCTCAAGTAGTGCAGCCAACAATTGCCCC
>JAIXOS010000393.1 GCA_027486695.1 Chitinophagaceae bacterium
AAAAAGCATGATACCCCCCAAGTTGCAAATGATTATGAAAAAAGTGCTGGAAGATGAAAAAGGGTTACGCTTTCCCGGATCGGCTATTGGCTCTTAATAGTGTTTTTTTCTCTTTACAGAAACGTACAAATCTTTAGCTTCGCAAATACAATAAAAAAAATAACATGAGCTTAGTAGTTGTTGGCTCAATGGCCTTTGATGCTATTGAAACTCCCTTTGGTAAAAGTGACAAAATTATTGGCGGTGCCGGCACCTATATTGCATGGTGTGCTACCAACTTTGCCCCGGTAAAACAGATAAGTGTGGTAGGTGGCGATTTTCCGCAGTCGGAGTTAGATGCGCTTACTGCAAGATCGGTGGACTTAGAAGGTGTTCAAATAAAAAAAGACGAAAAAACGTTTTTTTGGAGCGGCCGATACCACATGGATATGAATAGCCGTGATACATTGGTAACGGAACTAAATGTATTGGGGAGCTTTAATCCGGTAGTGCCTAATAGCTTTCAAGATTGTACCTATTTAATGCTAGGCAATTTGGCGCCGGCAGTGCAATTGAGTGTCATTAATCAATTGCAAAAACGCCCCAAGTTGGTTGTGTTAGATACCATGAATTTTTGGATGGAAATTGCTTTAGACGATTTAAAACAAGTATTGGCCAAAACCGATGTGCTAATGGTAAACGATAGCGAGGCTAGGCAATTGAGTGGTAATTACTCCCTAGTAAAAGCAGCCAAAACCATTATGGCAATGGGACCTCAATTTTTGATTATCAAAAAAGGTGAACATGGTGCTTTGTTATTTCACGAAAACAAAGTTTTTGCGGCACCCGCATTACCGCTAGAAGAAGTGTTTGATCCAACAGGTGCCGGCGATACTTTTGCCGGTGGATTTATTGGCCATATAGCTAAAACCAACGACGTTAGTTTCGAAAATATGAAAACGGCCATCATTGTAGGTTCTGCAATGGCAAGTTTTTGTGTAGAAAAATTTGGAACTGAACGCTTGCGCAATTTAACAGATGCAGATATTAAAGAGCGTATAGATGAATTTGTGCAATTGGCCTCTTTTGATATCAATTTAGTATAGCGTAAGGGTATTGTTGAACATAGAATGTTTTATAAACAAGTAGAGCCGCATTTGCGGCTCTACTTGTTTATAAAAAGGTTTTGTTAATAGGTAATTATTTGCTCCTGAATCGTTTCAGGCAATTGTCGCCAAGTATATTGTTGGGTTCGCAATTGAGGCTCAAAGCCAGCTTCTTGAATGGCGGCTTGAATAGTTTTATACGTAAATCTGTGAGGGGCTCCGGCAGCACTTACTACATTTTCTTCAATCATAATACTGCCAAAATCGTTGGCACCTGCATGCAAACAAATTTGTGCCGTTTGTTTACCAACCGTTAGCCAACTAGCTTGAATGTTTTTGATATTGGGCAACATAATCCTGCTAATTGCAATGGTGCGTATATATTCCTCCGAAGTGGTTAAATTTTGTACTCCTCTTATGCGAGTAAGCAGTGTATCTACATCCTGAAATGTCCAAGGAATAAATGCCAAAAATCCGTTGGCATCAGCCGGTTTTTTGGCTTGTATATCGCGTATGCGGGTAAGGTGAATAAATCTTTCCTCTATTGATTCTACATGCCCAAACATCATAGTGGCACTAGTGGTAATGTTGAGTAAATGACATTGGTGCATAATTTCCAACCATTCATCTGCACCGCATTTACCTTTGCTAATTAAGCGCCTTACCCTATCTACCAATATTTCGGCACCTGCACCGGGCAAACTGTCTAGCCCTGCTGCTTGCAAAGTTTTGAGCACTTCGTGGTGGGTACTTTTTTCTAGCTTGGTAATGTGTGCAATTTCGGGTGGCCCAAGTGCATGTAATTTAATGGTCGGAAACTCATTTTTAATGGCTTTGAACGTATCTACATAAAATTGCAATCCCAATTCGGGGTGATGCCCACCTTGCAACAAAAGTTGATCGCCACCCAATTGTAGGGTTTCTTGTATTTTTTTGCGATAGGTAGGCATATCGGTAATGTAGGCCTCCGCATGACCCGGTATGCGATAAAAATTGCAGAATTTACAATTGGCAATACACACATTGGTGGTATTTACGTTCCTATCTATTTGCCAAGTTACTTTGCCATGTGGTACTTGTATTTTGCGCAATTCATCTGCAACGTGCATCAATTCTGAAAGAGGGGCATGTTCAAACAAATACATACCTTCTTCTATGGTTAAAAATTCAAAAGCCAAAGCTTTTTGGTACAATTGGGCTATATCCATGTATGGTGTAATTAGAGTACTATCAAGCAACAAAGGTAAGGATGCAAAAGTTGCATTGTTGGTGTAAATAACAAATTGCTGCAAATAACCAACCCAATTAGTAATGCGTCAATGGCACATAGACCATGAAATAAAGTTTGTTGAAATTTGGTTTTTGGGAAATGCTTTCGCTTATGTTGGAGCAAAGTACGGCCATGTTGTTAGTTGGAATGGACTATTTTTCTCTAAAAAATAAGAAAACCAATTGCGCCCATAAAGAAGTATAACAAACTAGTCACCTGATTTTTAATCTGGCTCACAAATAAAATTTTTACTCCTCCTCTCGGTTTTGCCTGCTATTCAATTATTTTTTTTATATTCGAGTAAGTGTTTTATGCAGCAATTGCCTATGGTATTGTTTTTGTAATAAAATATGAACCGATTTTTTGCCAAATAAATAAGCCCCTTTATAATTACAATCAGTTTTTCTAACAACAAGTTGATGGGTTGTAAACAATACCCCTGCAAATACTAGTCCAAATGATTCATTTATACATTCGATGGTAGTGGCAGGTAGTGTGTTATCAACGTAGTATTTGTAACTAAGGCAAGTTTGTATCGGCAAAACGAGGTGATTCATCATTCAATCCTAGTGTATGCCACCTACTGCTAACCCATTGCCTGCCAATTACTTATTGGATTTTGCTCCTTTACTTATCGGCAAAGCCGTATTGCCCATGTTGTTGGTACAAGTTAATGGCACTATTGCCTATGCTAATCAAGCAGCTATTTCCGTATTGCAACTGCCCGAAAGAGCGCTGCTGAATACCCACATCGATGCATACACAGCACCGCAATACCCATGGACACAATTGCTGCAACAAACGCAAGCTGTTACGTATAGTTATACTTTAAACACCAATACGCATCATTTTTATTTACATCCACCGCAGTTGGTAGATGCTGCACATGGAATGTATTTGTTGCAGTTAGAACACAATCCAATACCAACACTACGCCCTCAAAAAGAAATACTTGAAAACAGACAGCTAAAATTGCTGATAGATTTATTGCCCGATACCATTTACATAAAAGATATTGAAGGAAGAAAGGTGGTAGCCAATAAAACTGATTATACCAATATTGGCGCTAATAGCGAACAAGAAGTATTGGGTAAAACAGATTTGGAATTATTTGATGGCGAAGCTGGCAGAAGGGGGTACGAGGTTGACCAACACGTTTTACAATCGGGCGAAAGTGTTATTAACAAAGAAGAGTTGTTTATTGGCAAAGATGGTAGCCAACGTTGGATACTTACAACCAAAGTGCCCATTAAAAATAAGGCAGGCGTTATTACAGGACTCGTTGGCATTGGTAGAAACATTACCAAACGGAAAGAAACAGAGGCGGCACAAGCACAAAGCGAAAAAAACTTTCAAACCATTTTTCATACACTGCCCATACCGCTAGTGCTTACCCATGCAAGCGATGGCACCATTGAAATGGCCAATAATGCCATGCAACAGTTGTTAGGCTTTGATGCCCAACAACTAATAGGTCAAAAAACGGCACCGCTGTATGTGAAAGCGTCTGATAGAAACAAAATTGCCCGCGAAATGCAGCTGCACAACAACGTGGCCAATATTGAAATACAATTGAAACACGCACATGGACAGGTGGTTACTTGCTTAACCTCGGTTGAAAATATTGTTTTAAACAACCGCCCAATGTATTTAAAAGGCTTTGTAGATATTGGCGAAAGAAAGCGTATTGAAGAAGCGCTCCACAAATCGGAGAGTAATCTAAAGACCGTGTTCGACAACACCAATATTGGCTATGCTTTGCTCGATAAAAAGTTGAGAGTCCTTTCGTTTAATATGGCCATGCAGCAGTTTGCGCAAAACGATTTGCATGCAAACATTGCCATTGGAGCTTATGCATTGGATTATTTTAGCGAGGAACGTAAAAAAGCAGTAGGCCCTGCATTGGAACAAGCATTATTGGGTCAGTCGGTTAGTTACGAGGTTACTTATTTACAGCCTGACAAAACCAATAGATGGTATAAAATGAAAATATTTCCTGTGCCGGGTAAACACACCAAAGTAGGTGGCGTTATACTGTCGTTGGAAGATATTACAGAACAAAAAAATACCGAATTGGCTTTACAAACCTCTATTCAACAAATATCCGATTACAAATTAGCACTGAACGAATCTTCCATAGTAGCCATTACCGATGCCAAAGGAATTATTAAATATGCCAATAATAATTTTTGTACCATTTCTAAATATACTAGTAACGAATTGATAGGTAAAAGCCACCGCATAGTTAACTCCGGTTACCATAGCAAGGCTTTTTTTCAACAAATGTGGCAGACTATTGCAAGTGGTAGTATTTGGAAAGGCGAATTTAAAAACAAGGCAAAAGATGGTACTTATTATTGGGTAGATAGCACCATTGTACCTTTTTTAGACAGCCAAGGAGTCCCTTACCAATACATGTCGATTCGAAAAGACATTACCGAACGAAAAAGTGCCGAACTCGAGCTCCAAAAATCGTTTGAAATTTTGACCGAACAAAACAAACGACTCAAAGATTTTTCTTATATCGTTTCGCATAATTTGCGCTCACATACCAGCAACATTAAATCCATTACCCATTTTTTGGAAATAATGGAAGATGAGGCCGAACAGCGCGAAATGGTGCGTAATTTAAAAACCGTAGTGGAACTGTTAGATGAAACGTTGTACAATTTAAACGAAGTTGTGGCTATTCAAAAAAACATCAATATTAATGTGGAGCCATTACTTTTATATCAATACATTAATAAGGTATTGGATGTTTTGGCCAATAAAATTGCCGACAAACGCGTGCAAATAATTAACAACATTCACAAAGAAGTGGTGGTGTACTTTAATCCGGCCTATTTGGAAAGTGTATTGCTCAATTTTGTATCCAATGCCATAAAATACAGCCATCCTGAACGCACTCCTGTTATTGCCTTTAATTGTACGGTAGAGTTTAACCAATTGGTATTGCTAATTTCCGACAACGGTTTGGGGATGGATCTATCCAAAAATAAGGACAAACTATTTGGTATGTACAAAACATTTCATGGCAATAGCGACGCTCGTGGCATTGGGTTGTTTATTACCAAAAACCAATTAGATGCACTTGGTGCCAAAGTAGAGGTGGAAAGCGAAGTAAATGTAGGTACAATATTCAAAATTTATTTTAAATAATTACGATATTGTATAAACAAAAGATATTTAATGTAAATTAGTATTCATTATTCTTGCTCATACATTGGCTTATTCCCTTATTTATACAAAATGGTCATACAACATTTTAACAATAACTCCTTACAACAAATGGCTTTTTTGGCAGCTCAATCCACTGCGGCTAGCCAATCCTTCATTGGAGTATTGCACCATGGCCAACTCAGCATTAAAGCGCAGCATGGCAATATTCCCCATTTCAACGAGCTTTTGCCGGCTTTACAAGCCTATTTATTGCAATATCCATTAAAAGGACAGTACAGTGTGCCCGTAGCTACACTGCCTATACACACCGATGTAGGCATTCATTTAACCAAAATAGAAGTAGGGCTGAGTCATTTGTCCGATACGCAATACGTTTTGGCTGTAGTGCATGCCACGACAGAACTACCTCTAAGCGAACAGCACCTTACGGCATTGCAAATCATTGCCCAACAAATACATTTACTGTTGCACCAAGATGTGGCCGAAATTATTACCCATTCCGAATTGGCCAGTTACTTTCATAGTACGTTAGATGCGGTATGTTTTATTTTCCCCAACTACAGCATTTACCACTACAACAAAATTTTTCAGCAGTACATTCTCGAAATTCATGGTAAGCATATTGCCGCAGGCGATAATGTATTGGCCTATGTGGAACCATCTACCTTTCAAGTTTTCACGCAAAATGTGATTGCTGCATTTGAAGGCAAGGAAATTTGCGACGAAATATTGGTACCCTTTCCTACCATGACCAAATGGTGGGAGGTTAGGTACTTGCCCGTATACAATGCCGAAGGCAATATTTATTGTGTTGCATTTGTAACGCGCGATATTAACGAACAAAAGAAAACCTTGTTGCAATTAACCAAAAGCGAAGCCGAAGCCCGAAGCCATTACGAACTGTTACAATCTATTTTAGATAGCCCCAAAGGGATGATTATTTTTTCGTTAGATCAACAGTATTGCTACAAGGCTTTTACTATTTCGCACAAAGAAACAATGCACCAAATTTGGGGGGTGGATATTGAAGTAGGAACCTGTATGTTGGATGTAATAACCAACAAGGAAGATAAATTGCGCGCAAAAAACAACTTTGATAAAGCCTTGCAAGGCGAGCAATTTATGTTTGAAGAGGCTTTTGGCAACGAAAACTTATCGCGCCGTATTTGGGAAAATCGGTATGCGCCAATAATTTCTGCCACCAATGAAGTAGTAGGACTTACGGTTTTTGTAACCGATATTACCAAGCGAAAAAAGCACGAACAGGCATTAATAGAAAGCGAGCAGTTGCTCAATGAAGCGCAGCGAGTAGCACGCATAGGCAATTTTTTGGTCGATTTTGCTACCCAAACATGGAAAGGTTCGCGCGTATTGGATGAAATATTGGGCATAGACGCCCACTTTGAAAAAACGGTAGACAATTGGGTACGGTTAATTGCTCCGGAAATAGATGCTGAACGACTACACCTTTTTTACCAAGCTATATTCCAACAACGATTTTTTAGCAACGATTATCATATTATTCGCCAAATAGATGGGGAAAGAAGATGGATTAGCCTATTCGGCGAAATTGTGTACAATGATGCCGGACAACCCGTACAAATGACCGGAACAGTGCAAGACATTACAGAACGAAAGTTGGCAGAAGAGCAACTACGACTTACGAAAGAACGATACAAATTTGCCATAGAAGGTGGTGGAGATGGCATTTGGGATTGGGATATCACCCACAACCATATCTACCTATCGCCCCGTGGCAAAGAAATGTTGGGCTACGACGAAGATGAAATAGGTAAAACTATTGAAGATTGGACATTTTTAATTCATCCCGACGATGTACAACGTGTTGCCGACAACCTGCTAAGCCATTTTAGAAATGAATTGCCTATTTACACCATCGAATATCGGGTACGATGCAGCACTGGCGCGTATAAATGGATTTTAGCACGCGGCAAGGTGGTAGAACGCAATAGTGAGGGTGCTGCTATGCGTATTGTAGGCTCGCACACCGATATTAACGAGCGGAAAAAAGTAGAACAAGCACACGCCGAAAGCGAAAAAACACTGCAAAATATATTCAACTTTTCACCCGTACCTATGCTGCTGTCAAAGGTAAACGGCGGCGAAATTGTGATGGTGAACAAGGCATTGGCACGCTTGTCGGGCTATACTAGGCAAGAGCTGTTAGGCAAAGATACTTTCCAGTTTTACCACAGCAGTTTCGATAAAGAAATGCTGATTCAGCTATACGCACAGCAAGGGGTTATTAAAAATGTAGAAATTCCGCTTGTAAATAAAAAAGGCGAAACACGAATAAGTCTTGTGTCGTCAGAAGCCATCACCCTACAAGGCGAAACGGTAGTGATAACCGGTTTTGTGGACATTACGGAGCAAAAAAATATAGAAGTTGCACTCGAAAAATCAAGAGCCGATTTGCGGACCATTTTCGATAACACCAATATTGGTTATGCTTTGCTCGATAAACATTTGTACATAGTGTCTTTCAATCAGCTAATGCAGCAGTTTGCCAACGAGGCGCTTGGCCAATCATTGCAAAATGATACCCATATCAATCAATTTTTTACCAATACCTTTCACGAAAATTGGAGCGTGCATTTGGCGGAATGCCTCAATGGACAAAGTTTTAATTACGAAGCAGCCTATCCGCAGGTGCAAAAATGGTATCAGGTGCAGCTCAATCCTGTAGCGTCCAAATTTTCAGATTCTATAGAAGGGCTACTCTTTGCCATTGAAGATATAACGAGTCGAAAAAAAGTAGAACTTGAGTTACAAAAATCGTTTCAGCTTGTAAGCGAACAAAACAAGCGATTGCTGAACTTTTCCTACATTGTATCGCACAACTTACGATCGCACGCAAGCAACATTATTTCTATCAGCCGTTTTTTGGAAGTGTTAGATACCGAAGCCGAACGCAAAGAAATGGTGCAGCACCTAAAAACAGTTTCAACCGCTTTGGACGAAACCCTTCACAATTTAAACGAAGTGGTAGCCATACAAAACAATATTAATGTACACATGCAGTTGGTAAATGTGTACCAGTATATTCAAAATGCACTTACCATACTGAAAACCCAAATAGCCGAAAAGCATGCCGTAGTACAAATAGAGGTAGATAAAGAACAATACATCCGCTACAATCCAGCATATTTGGAAAGTATTTTACTTAATTTTTTGTCTAACGCCCTCAAATACAGTCGCCCCAATGTGGTGCCCGTAATATTGTTGCGCATGCAGCAAATAGCCGGCGAACAATGGCAACTTACCATTGCCGATAATGGCATGGGTATTGATATGCAGAAGTATGGTAACAAGTTGTTTGGTATGTACAAAACATTTCATGGCAATAAAGATGCGCGCGGTATTGGCTTATTCATCACCAAAAATCAAATAGAAGCTATGGGAGGTTCGGTAGAAGTACAAAGTCAACCACAGAAAGGAACCACTTTTATAATCAATTTTATTTAACAAATGCCTATGAGCCTGTTTAAAGGGAAGTTTGGATGAAATGATGCACTAGCCAATGTGGCACATAACAAAGTTAATTTAGTATCCATAGTGGAACAAATGGTGAAAACCGTAACGCAGTTATAGCCAACATGGTATATCATTCAACCCGTCAATGAATTATAAACAGGTTTTCTATCTCCAAAGATGTAAGCATAAATAGTCACATTTATGACCCCACAGCCTATACACTTATTGCTTTTGGCTAACAATGCAAACGAGGCAAACCCTATTGTACAGGTATTGCAACAACCACACCCTGCTTTGGCTGTAAATGTACAAGTGCTAACCGAATGGAGTGCATGGGAACAAGCATTACTACACAACCAACCGCAGTTGGTATTGGCATTTTTGCCCATGGCCAAGGAGGCGTTACAACGGGTAAAAACCCTTCCCTCTCCCCCGCCCTTAGTTGTATTGACCACCGCTGCCACAGAATCTACGGCTATTGAACTCATGCTTTCGGGTGCTAGCGATTACCTGCTTACCCATCAATTGCAGCGCTTAGTACCGGTTGTTTTACGCGAAACCAACCAATACTTGGCAAAGCACCAACAGCACGAAAACGAAGAAAAATACAAAGCCATCATTGAACAAGCTAGCGATGGTATTTTGATTTTTTCGTTTGAAGGTGCCATCTTGGATTTTAACAAAAGCGCCTATACTTTTATGGGTTATTCGCACGAAGAATTTGCCCAATTACACCTAACGGATTTGTTTTTCCCCACCGATTTACAAGCCAATCCCATTCAATTCCACCGGTTGCAGCAAGGTTTATCTACTATTGACGACAGACAACTGAAACACAAAAACGGAACAGCCATTGAATTTGAAATTAGTACCAAAACCCTACCCGATGGACGTTTAATGTCTATTGCACGCAATGTAACCGAACGAAAAAAAGCCGAAAAAGCCCTCAAAGATTCCGAACAATTATTTGCCTCCGTATTTCATAAAAGTCCAATTGCCATAGCCATTGTATCGCTGGTTAATGGCCATTTTTACGATGTAAACGAAGTGTTTTTAAAGGAAAGCGGCTGGCACAAACACGAAGTCATTGGCAAAACATCCGAAGATTTAAACTTGTACTTGCATATTGAAGACAGAAACCACATTATACAACAAAGTGTACAAAATGGTTATGTCAATGGGTTCGAATGCCAATTTGTTACCAAGCATGGTTTACAACAAACGTGTTTAATATCGGCCATAAAAATTGAAATTGCCAACAAGCCTTATTTGCTTTCCTCCATTATCAATATCACTGAGCAAAAAACTGCTCGGTTGGCGCTCATGCAAAGCGAGGACAACCTCAATAGGGCACAGCAATTAGCCAAAATTGGTAGTTGGGAGTTTGATTTACTAACCAATAATTTGGTATGGTCGCAGGAACATTACCGCATTTTCGATATTCCTACTACCATTCCATCCAATCAATTGTATTTGGCATTTCGAGCAACCATTCATCCAGACGATGTACAACGTGTAAATGAAGTGAAAAATAAACAACAAGATTATGCCATCACCTTTCGGGTTGTTACTTCAACGGGTACAAAATACATTTACAGTATTGCACAAATGATTCGCAACCCCGAAGGGCAAGTTATTGGCATGCGTGGAACTGCACACGATATTACAGAGTCTACCTTGGCCAATCAAAAATTGGTGGCTTCGGAAAACCAATTGCGTGGTTTTTTCAATAGCACTACCGACTATATTGTATTAGCCGATACCCAAATGAAAGTGTTGGCCTACAACCAGCGCTACAAGCAAATAGCCGAACACTTACAACACGAAAAAATAACCGTAGGCAGCCATTTGCAATCGCTGATTATGCCCAACTTAATGCCCGATTTTGTTGAAAAATTTCAACAGGCATTGCAAGGTTCCGAAACCACTATCGAAGCACAACTGCCCTTGCTTGGCAAAATGGAATGGTGGATTGTTTCACTCATTCCAATTACCAGTAAGGAACAGCAAATTATTGGCGTTGCTGTATCGCACACCAATATTGATGCTCGAAAAAGAGCCGAAGCAGAACTTACTTTGTCGGAGAAAAAATTATCGGCCTATTTCAACAGTACAAGCGAAGAAATTTGTTTGCTGTATCCGGACTATACCATTTATGCCTTTAACAAAGTGTTTCAACACACCAACGAACTGTTGCACCAACAAAAGGTAACTGTAGGCAATAATTTTTTGTCATTCCCCATTCCCGATAACCTGGTAGCAGCCTTCAAACGCGATTTTGCACAAGCAATGACCGGCGAAAAAGTGGTAGTGGAAAAAGAAGTAGCCTATACCGATGGCACCTCCAAATGGTGGCAAACTACCTATGTGCCCATTTTTAACAACGAACAAACGGTGGGCAGCATTGCCTTTATCAAAACCGATATTACTGCACGCAAACAGGCCGAAATGGCCTTGATGGTGAGCGAACAAAAATTTCGCTCGCTCGTACACAATATTTCCGATATCATTACCTTAATCGATGCCAATGGGGCTATTTTGTACCAAAGTTCGTCTGTAAAACAAATTATGGGTTACGATGAAGACGAACTAAAAGGACAGTCGGTATTCACCATTGTACACCCCGACGATATTTCCCACATACAACAGCATATACAACAGCTAGTACTGCAAGGCGGCAATAGCCCCATAATAGAATGTAGGTTGCTCGACAAAAGCGGACAGTACATTACCCTCGAAGCGCAAGGCAACAACCAATTGAACAATCCACTAATCAAGGCCATTGTTATCAATTCGCGCGATATTTCCGACCGCAAACGTCGCGAGCAGGAGCTGCGAAACTCTTTCCAACTAGTGAGCGAACAAAATAAGCGACTTCTCAATTTTTCGTACATCGTATCGCACAACTTACGTTCACATACCAGCAACATCATTTCTATTGGTCGCTTATTCAATAGCCTCGATTCTGAACAAGAAAAGCAAGAAATGATTAACTACCTCAACACTACTGCCGCTGCTTTAGACGATACCCTGCACAACCTCAACGATATGATTGCCATTCAAAGCAATGTCAATATTGGTTTCGGGCATCTCTGTTTGGTAGAATACGTCAACAATACCCTTACTGTATTAAAACAGCAACTGCACGAAAAACAAGTACAGCTACAAATAGCCATTTCCGAGCAATTATTGGTGCAGGCCAATCCGGCTTATTTAGAAAGTATTTTAATCAATTTCTTATCCAACGCCATCAAATACAGCAGTCCACAACGCATACCAACTATCCAAATAGCTGCGCATGAAGAGGCCGAATATTGTGTACTCACCATTACCGATAATGGCATGGGTATTGATTTACAACGGTATGGCGACAAGCTTTTTGGTATGTACAAAACATTTCATGGCAATAAAGATGCTCGAGGCATTGGCCTATTCATTAGCAAAAGCCAAATAGAAGCAATGGGCGGTCGCGTGGCCGTTTGTAGCCAACCCAACAAAGGCACCACTTTTACCATTTATTTAAAACGGGGCGAAGCCTAACAAAAATAGAGCAGGGCGTGCCCCTTCGGATCGGGCTTTACGCTTTTACTCCTCGCCGCCAACCTTAGCAGGATTGGCGGCTGTGGGGTAATCGCTACAATCCTATGGACAGATTAAATTTGGACGAGCTGTAGATTATGCTTTATGGCCATTTTGTTAAGCTGTTTAAGCTGGACTTCTTTAATTT
>JAIXOS010000300.1 GCA_027486695.1 Chitinophagaceae bacterium
ATGCAAAAAGCCATTGATGCGAGTAACTTAATGATACAATCTAGCAAGATGAGTTATTTTCCTAAGCTCAATGGATTTGGTAGTTACCAATTAAATGATAGTAGAATGCTAGGCTTTGGTGCAGGTGCTTATTTCGTAGGTGCACAAGTATCATGGCATATTTTTCAGGGTAATAAAACAAAAAACACCATTGCTACGCAAACGCTTGAGCGCAACAAACTTGCTGCTCAACTAGCACAGCAAAAAGAACAAAGCAATGTGGAACTAGGCAAAGCCAAACGAGATATTGCCGATGCCCAAACAGAAATAACCCGCCAAAAAACTGCCATTGAACAAGCCACCGAAGCACTACGCATTTTGCAAAACCGCTACCAACAAGGCTTAGTAAATACCACCGATGTAATGATGGCAACCACACAGTTATCGCAACAAAAATTTGGTTTGGCACAAGCCATATTCAATCAAAACTTAAGCAAAGCATATACCCAATTATTAACCAGTTCTACCACAAAATAATTCTAACCAACATGATATTTCAACAACAAAAACCAGCAGCTATTTTTTTAGGTATTAGCATCACCTTATTAACGGCTTGTTCTAGTAAAGAAAAGCCAACAACAGAAGCCAATAATGGCCCGACCATCAATGTTACTTTAGCCAAGCCTCTTGGCAATAATGGCAATACCATTAACATAAGCGGCCAAGTAGAATCATCGCAAACGGCCAATATTAGTACTAGAGTAATGGGCTACATCACTACTTTAAAAGTAAAAGTGGGTGATAAAGTGAGCAAAGGGCAGTTGATTGCCACCATTAGCAACCAAGATATTTTGGCAAAAAGAGCGCAAACTGATGCGGCTATTGTAGAAGCAGAAGCCACTTTGAAAAATGCTCAAAAAGACTATGACCGATTTACGGCTTTGTACAAACAACAAAGTGCTACGGCAAAAGAACTAGACAATGTAACGCTGCAATACAATGCGGTAAAAGCAAGAGTAGAAGCAGCCAAGCAAATGCGCAATGAAGTAAATGCGATGTTGAGCTATACTACTTTAACTGCACCTTTTAGCGGTACGGTTACGCAAAAACTAGCCGATGCAGGTAGCATGGCCAATCCTGGGATGCCGATTATAACCATAGAACAAGCAGGTACTTACCAAATAAGTGCAGCGGTACCTGAAGCAGAAATCAACCAAATTAAGCAAGGTCAATTGGTAGATGTGACCATTCAATCTGCCAACAAAACTTTTAAAGGCAGTGTGGCACAAATCAACCAATCATCGCAGTTTACCGGTGGTCAGTATATTATTAAAGTAAATATTCCTGATAATGAGAAAGCAGGCCTGTATGCAGGTATGTATGCCACTATTGTATTGGCGAATACCAATAAAACCGCTGCTACCAATAGCAATACGGTTTTAGTACCATTAGCTAGTATTGAAAACAAAAATCAGTTGACAGGCTTGTACACAGTGAGTGCTAATAATACTGCGCTTTTACGTTGGGTACGCTTGGGCAAAACCTATGGCGACAAAGTAGAAGTATTAAGTGGCTTGGCTAATAACGAAACCTTTATAGCCAGTGCTGATGGTAAGCTGTACAATGGTGTGGCAGTGAAAGAAAAGAAGTGAGGTGGTGAGAAGTGAATGGTGAATAGTCAATAGTGAATAATGAAATATTAACTACAAAGACTTTGCGTTACTTACTGCCTTTGAGCCTTAGTGGTAAAAATAAAATTACAAACCCAAATCAAACTAGCCCCACCATTGGAGGGGTTGGGGCGGCTTTTAATACAAGATTATGGAAAAAGGATTTTCAGGAAATATTGCAAAAGCATTCTTACAATCGAAATTAACGATACTGTTAATGGGTGCTTTCTTGCTAATTGGTGCGTACAGCACCTACTTAATACCAAGGGAAGAAGAACCGCAAATTCAAGTACCAATGGCAGATATTTTTATCGGCTATCCTGGTGCAGAACCAAAAGACGTAGAAACAAAAGTGGCGGCACCATTGGAAAAAATGATCTCGAATGTAAAGGGTGTTGAGTATGTGTATTCAACCTCAATGAAAGGTCAGGCAATGCTGATAGTGCAGTTTTACGTAGGTGAAGATGTGGAACGTTCGCTTGTAAAACTATACAGCGAATTGATGAAGAATATGGACAAAATGCCGCAAGGCGTTACGCTGCCATTAATTAAAACCAGAGCCATAGATGATGTGCCAGTATTGGGTTTAACGCTATGGAGCGAAAAGTATGATGATTACCAACTGAAACAAATTGGGCAAGAGTTAACCAATGAGGTAAAGAAGATTAACGACGTATCTGACATAAACATTTTAGGTGGCAGAAGTAGAGAAGTGAAGGTATTATTGGATAAAAATAAAATGGCTGAAAACCATGTTGATTTTCTATCCATCAGTAAACAAATTCAAGGGGCTAACGTACAAATGCCGGGCGGCAATTTGTTGCAGAAAGACACCGCTTTTTCTGTAGAAACGGGCAACTTCTTAACTACTTCAGATGATATAGCCAACTTGGTTGTAGGCATTAACCAACAGCAACCTGTTTATTTAAAACAAGTAGCCAAAGTAGAAGAAGCACCCGAAACAGCGAACCAATATGTACTCTTTGGTTATGGCAAAGCAGATACTGCAAAAGCCAATGCCTTTAAATCAAACTATGCAGCAGTTACCTTATCTGTAAGCAAAAAGAAAGGTGCTGATGCCATGCAATTGGCCGAACAAATTGTGACCAAAGTAGAACATTTAAAAGCGCAGTTATTGCCTAATGATGTACAATTGACCGTTACTAGAAACTATGGCGAAACGGCTTCGGATAAAGTATCAGAACTATTGTTTCACTTGTTTATTTCTATCGTAGTAGTTACGTTGTTTGTAATGCTTGCAATGGGCTGGCGTGGCGGCTTGGTGGTGTTCTTATCAGTACCTGTAACTTTTGCATTAACGCTGTTTAGTTACTACATGATGCATTATACACTCAACCGTATTACATTATTTGCTTTGGTATTTATAACTGGTATTGTGGTAGATGATTCCATCATTATTGCAGAGAATATGCACAGGCATTTTAAGATGAAAAAACTGCCGCCATTACAAGCAGCTATCTATGCTATTAACGAGGTAGGTAACCCAACCATCTTAGCTACATTCACTGTAGTAGCAGCGGTTTTACCAATGGCGTTTGTATCTGGCATGATGGGGCCTTATATGAGTCCAATGCCGATTGGGGCTTCTATTGCCATGATGTTATCATTAATTGTTGCTTTAACATTAACGCCTTACTTGGGCTATATCTTTTTGCGTGAAAAAGAAAAGAAAGGTATTCACCATGAAGAAAGCAAACCTGTTTCACTGGAAGAAAGTGGCATTTACAAAATATACAATGCGGCTATCAAACCCATGCTTGAATCTCGTTGGAAACGCTGGACTTTCATTCTTGGCATTGTAGTGATTTTACTGGCTTCATTATCTATGTTTTACAGCAAAGCGGTAGCAGTAAAAATGTTGCCTTTTGATAACAAAAATGAGTTTCAAGTAGTGATTGATATGCCTGAAGGTACAACGTTGGAAAAAACACAAGCTGTTGCCAAAGACATTGCTGAGTATGTGGCTAAGCAGCCAATGGTGGTAAATTACCAAGCTTATATTGGTACATCTGCACCCATTAGTTTTAATGGTTTGGTACGTCACTACGATTTAAGAAGAGGCGAAAACGTAGCCGATATTCAAGTGAATTTGGTAAACAAAGAAAATAGAAAAATTCAAAGTCATGGTATTGCAAAACAAATGCGTGAACCAATACAAGCTATTGCCAAACGCTATAATGCCAATGTAAAAATTGTAGAAGTGCCACCAGGACCACCCGTTCTATCAACCTTAGTGGCAGAAGTGTATGGCCCTGATTACAATGAGCAAATGAAAATTGCCAATCAGGTAAAAACGATGTTCAACAACACCAAAGATGTAGTAGATGCTGATTGGATGGTTGAGGCGAATCAACCTGAATACCATATAGCAGTTGATAAAGAAAAAGCGATGCGATATGGTGTGGCTACTGTACAAGTTTCAGCAACCATTAATGCTGCTTTATCTGGAATGAATGTGGGCAATATGTACCAACCAACAGCGTATAACCAAACGGCTATCAAGCTACAATTGGCCGATGCAGATAAGAACAATATAGATGCGGTGCTTGACCTAAAAGTAATGGGTATGCAAGGCAATGCAGTACCTGTAAGAGATGTAGTAACGGTTACCCAACAAATAAAACAGAAAAGCATTTACCGCAAAAACCAAAAAGAAGTGGTGTATGTATTGGCTGATATGGCAGGTAATTTAGAAAGTCCTTCGTATGCCATTGCCAATATTTCAGATAGTTTAAAGAACATCGCTTTGCCCAAAGGTTACACTTTACAAGAAGAATATACGCACCAGCCAGAATTAGAAGACAATTACACCCTAAAATGGGATGGTGAATGGCAAATTACTTACGAGGTTTTTAGAGATTTGGGTATTGCTTTCGCTGTGGTAATCATTATGATTTATATTTTAATTGTAGGCTGGTTTCAAAACTTTACGGTACCCATTGTAATGCTAGCTGCTATACCGTTATCACTAGTAGGTATTGTGTTAGGTCATTGGTTAATGGGTGCATATTTTACCGCTACTTCTATGATAGGGTTTATTGCCTTAGCAGGTGTCATGGTGCGTAATTCGGTACTATTAAGCGACTTTATCAATATTCGTTTACGTGAAGGCATTCCTTTAAAGCAAGCCATAATTGAAGCGGGTGCTGTACGTACCACACCTATCCTACTAACAGCAGGTGCGGTAGTATTAGGCGCTATCATTATCCTCTTCGATCCTATTTTCCAAGGGCTAGCCATTTCTTTAATGGGAGGAACGATTACATCTACATTCTTAACCTTACTGGTAGTGCCTTTGCTGTATTATAAAATGATGCGCAAACAATATCCTGACAACAAAAAATAAATCAAGACCATGAAACTCTTTATCATCACTTGTTTAAAAGAAAGTTTTCAAACAGTGAGCCATTTGCTAAAAGACAATAGTATTGAGGTTTTCAGCGCCACAGATGTTACCGGCTTTAAAAATAACCAAGCAGTAGATTTAGCCGCTGCTTGGTTTGCCGCAGGCGACGAAAAATTCGACTCGATGCTCGTATTCAGTTTTACTACCGAACAAAATGCTACCAATTGCATGACAGCTATCAAGCAATACAACATAGAAGCTCCAAGCAGTTTTCCTATTAGGGCTTTTAGTATTCCTGTAGACGCTGCTAGTTATTAATCATTTACCCAACTACTAAACATGAAAATAGAAAATATCATTCGTGCTGTTGCAGGCACATTCGTACTTACAAGTATTGCACTTAGTTACTTTATCAATATCAACTGGCTTTGGCTTGGTGTATTTGTAGGTGTCAATCTGCTACAATCTTCGTTCACTAAATTCTGCCCGCTAGAAAAAATATTGCAAGCAGCAGGAATGAAAAAAAGTCATCATGGTTGTTGCGAGTAATTTACAATAGTACACTCAACTTTATTAGGTATTTTAGCGCATAGATTATTTAGCAATATTTATGGCTGTTGAACAACAAATGCATTTAGGTTTTGAACCTGCATTACTAGAAGAAATAGAACAATTTGGCGAACTACGCACTTTTAAAGAGGGCGACATTATTATGGATTATGGTAAATACATCCGCATGATGCCGCTAGTGGTAAAAGGCACGGTTAAAGTGCTGCGTATGGATGAATCGGGCAAAGAATTATTGCTGTATTATTTATCTAGCAACGAAAGCTGTTCTATGGCTTATAGTTGTTGTGTGGAAGCCAAAAAGAGCGAAGTAAAAGCCATTGCAGAAGATGATGTAGAACTTATAGCCATTCCTCACGCCAAGTTAGATGAGTGGCTGTGCAAATATCCCAGTTGGAAAAACTACATCATGCGCAGCTTTAACGACCGCTTTTTAGAACTTTTAAAATCCATTGAAAGTATTGCTTTTCATAAGTTGGACGAACGCTTAATTGCTTATTTGAAAGAGAAGCAACGCCTTACCGGTTCTAGTGTCATCAAAGGTTCTCATTATTTAATTGCCGATGATTTGGCCACCTCCAGAGTGGTGGTTTCTCGCTTGTTAAAGCAATTGGAAAACGAAGGCAAACTCCTTTTGTACCGCAATGAGATTAAATTGCTCAACAGTTTTTTTGTTGCTTAAATACCGTTGCCGGCCAAAGGTATCTTCAAGCGATGAATTGGGGAAAATGCGTAGCAATATTGTAATAAATTTACCTGCTAGTAATGTGTTTTTATGCTAACAGCCAATCGTTTTGTAGCGCTCGATGTATTCAGGGGCATGGCTGTGGCGGCCATGATAGTGGTTAATGCACCGGGTAATAGCGATGCGGTGTTTGCACCCTTACGGCATGCCGCTTGGCATGGTTGTACCTTGGCCGATGGGGTATTTCCCTCTTTTTTATTTGCAGTTGGTTATTCGTTGGTATTTGTATGGCCCAAATGGGAACAGGCCAATTGGGCAACCCGTTGGCAACTGTTGGCAAAGCGAGCGGGTCGTTGGTGCCTACTAGGATGGCTGTTACATGCGTTTCCATTTGTGTACATGACCAATGATGGCCATTGGCAACTGTTTTCAATAGGTCATTTGCGCATCATGGGCGTATTGCAGCGCATAGCACTTACATACGCCTTGGTAATTGTTTTCATTACCTTATTCCGTAGTCAGCGTAGTTGGGCTATTGGTGCGGTAGTTGTATTGGTGGGGTATTGGGCTGCCCTAGCTATTGGGGGCGGCTTTGCAATACAGGGTAATTTGATACAAACCATCGATGTGGCCGTGTTAGGTACCCACCATATGTACCAAATAGATGCCCATTTTTTTGATCCGGAAGGACTGCTGAGTACATTGCCGGCATGTGTAAATGTGCTTGCAGGTTATTGGTTGGGGTTACTGATGCAGCGCCGAGGCAATGTTGGGGGTATGTGGTGGCAAGCCCTTGTGGTGGCTATTGCTTTGATATTGGTGGGCATCGTTTGGCATGCATTCTTTCCCATCAATAAGTATTTATGGACAAGTTCTTTTGTGGCGGTAACAGTGGGTGCCGATATATTGTTGTTGTTAGCTATTCAGGGGTTTTTGCAGCAAC
>JAIXOS010000203.1 GCA_027486695.1 Chitinophagaceae bacterium
CTCACCCTTCCAAGGTTCTACGTGTATTGACCACTTGCCCTGTTTTAAGCCCTTCACATCAGTACAATTCAGCGTATCGCCCTTATCGTTTAATACAAAAGTTTTGCACTGCGTATATCCCCTAAATGAAAGTAAAATACCCAACACCAACAAAATTCGCATATAAGCAATTATTTATTTGGTAAAGTTAAACATTTATAGCGAACCCCCTACACCTGTTTCGTAGGTATTTACGACTTACCCATCCATTCCCATTTTTGGAACAATCCATCTATTTAATGGCTAAAAAAGGGAATACCTATAGAAAAAATAACTGATTATCAACTAAATAGAATTTGGCATCATTCTTTACAACTACCTACCAAACCCGAACCTTATCTGTATTTCTTAAAATAGGCAAAACCATGAAAACCAATCCATCTACCCTTTCTACTGTAGCAATTGTGGGCGACTATTGCAATGCCGCTTTTTACAATAACAACAAAATCATTACCAAGCAATTAGGTAATACCCTCAGCAATAACTTTCAAATAATTACTTATACCAACAAAAGCAATGGCAGCTACCTACACCCTGCACAGCACAATGGCAAACAAATTAAAATACCTTTATCCAACAAAGGAATACAAGCATTATTAACCCAATTTATTGCGGTTATTCATGCGAGCATATATGCCGATACCCTTATTTTTATTGGAGTATCGGGCTGTATTTGGTTGCCCATCATTCATTTCTTGCTTCGCAAAAAAACCATAGTTCATATGGTGCAACCGATAGAACAATTTGCTTACAAGCGAGTAAGAGAACAAGTATTTCAACAAATTTGCCTGTTCATTGCTGCAAAATTAGCTACCCAAATAGTGGTTGCAGACACCGCCATGCAACATTACATGGCTACAAAATACCACGTTAACTGCCAACTTGTTGCTTACGGAGGCAACCATGTGCAAACGCCTACTATTAGCAGTAACTGCGCAAAAAAATATCCCTTTTTATTTGGCAAATATGCTTACGCCTCTATCAATTTGCTCGACAAAACAGCCACACTTGCATTGCTAGAAGCTTTTGAACAATTTACGGATTATCCTCTTGCAGTTGCCGCACCATGGAACAGCACAAAATTTGGTCGTATATTAAAAGCAAAGTACCAGCATTGTGCATCTGTTTATTTGCTCGATACCCATAACGACAAACCTTTTCTCCATACCATTCAAGCCAATTGTTGCGTATACCTCCATAGCCATCAAGCCGCAGGAACTTCGCTTCCATTGATGGAGGCCATGTATTTGGGATTACCGGTTTTCTGCTTCAATAATTATTACCTCAAATGTCTTACCAACAATGCAGCACTCTATTTCAGCAATCGCACGGAATTACTAACCTTACTTTCGCAAACTACCTTGTTACAGCTAGACGCATGCAAAAAAAATCTACTACAAATTGCGAACAAAAGATTTACCTGGCAACAATCGGGACTTCAATATATTCAAATTATGAACGAATTGCAACACCATTTAGTAACGCAAACTAAAAACGGCCATTACAAACAACCGTTACTTGTACAGTTAAAAGCCGCACATTTAAATAGCACTCCAATATTCTCCAAATAAACAACCCTTATTACATAGCTAACCAATCAACTTTATTTCACAAATACGATTATAAAAACTATAGGAAATAAACAAGATTGCCCATACTTAGAACATTTATTTAAGGCTACATGGTAGCCTTTTTTTATTTATGAGCCATAGGCTTGTACTACTATGAAGCACTAGTGGCGTTGGCACCATTCAACAGTTTAATCACTAGTCTACCTTTTCAAACTTTCGCCAAACCTTTTTTGTACGATTTCGCATTTGTTGTGTACAAAAGCAATATTGCCGATTAATCATCTGTGTACAAAGAATACAAAAAGCATCTATTTCAAGAATTTTTAAAGATTTCTTGTATTTTTTTAGTGCAATTCAAGCAAATACTGACGGCTGTCATTTGTAAATCGTGTGCTCCAAAATATTTTTGTTGTTAAGCACCTTATTTATATGCACGTAGAACTAGACGACAATATGAAAATAACCAATGTTCAAGAGGTTTTTAATAGCTTGTTCCCATTTCTCAAAATTGAGTTTTTTGAACAAGAAATTAAAATCAATGGTTCTATTGCTACACGCAGGCATATTAGCAATGGCAACCGAAAACTAGGTGAGTTTAGAAACAGAACAAGGGCTTCCAATAATGTTTCAATTTTCCCCAACCTTACTGTAAGCGAATTAGAACACGATTTTGTAACTATTTATGCACTACAATCGCAAGTTTTTAGAAAATCGGGAAAAATTTGGCTTGAAACCACGGTAACCGATAGTTGGACACTAGAAGAACAAAATAGGCAGGGGGAATTAATTACCGCACAAATGAATGTGAATAGGGTATAATTGCAATCATTTACCCGCTATGCTGCATTTTGACCTTAGTTTAAAAAAACGTGTTTAAAACCTGAATTGAAGTCGGCACGTAAATATATCATCCTTAACATCACGTGCAAAAGCATCTATACTTGTACGCTCATTCTTTATTCTGTCGTACCAAAACACCATCTTCAAATTATCGCTAAAATAGTGTAGGTATCCAAATCCTACAGTAGCATAACGGATATTTGCTGTTCCTAAATTGGCATCTTGCACACCAATTTGCTCACCCGATACGCGCGTATTGGGATCATAAACATCGTACTTTACCAACCATTGGTGTTTTTTATGTAGTGTATATAAAAAATACAAAAAGCCTCCCCTAAAGTTGCGAATGTAGGTAGGTTCTGTTAGCAATGTAGCGGGCGTTTCGGTACTTGCCTCGGTGGCTGATTGCGTTCCTTGCCAATATTCTGCACGCAATTCAAACGTACTACTTGCACTGTACTGATACTTAAGTTGACAATCGGCACCATAATATTTTCGAGGGGCTTCCCTTTGCACCGTAGCTGCCAAAGTATCGGCTACAAACCCTATCCTAGCTCCATTTTGCTTGATGGTAAAGGAGTAAGGCGTATTTTGTAAAAATCCCCCATTTAAATACGACAATCCGGCACTCAATTGTAGGTGTTTGTGTATTAGAACCGGCTTTAGTACCAACCTACTTATAATATCTTTGTACGAATCGTAATCGGCGGTACCCGCAAGTCCTTGTCCATTAAAAAATCCCACATCAAATTTGATTGCTTTGAATAATTTGCATCCATTTCTTGGTTCAAAAGACAGCATTGCCCCTAAATCGCGCTCTGTTTTCATTAAAATTTGCGACATGCGCCCCCTTTCGGGCGACTCCCTATCGGAAGAAGACAAGTTGAGTTCGTAACCGAAAGGGCGAGCAAACATGCCGGTAGTAACACTAAGACAGTTGAACTTATTTTCAAAAAAACGACCCCAAAAGTCTCTTATAGCTACGCCCCTTTCGGTGCCATCAAATTGAAAGGCAAATTGTACATTCGGTTGGTCTTTATTAAAAATGGCATATTCAAACTTTAATCTACCACGCCTAAGCATGTATCGGTTATCTACATTTTGTGCAAAATCGCCACCGGAATAGTTTTTAGCCCCTTTACTTTCGGCTATTTGAAACTGTGGCTGCATGTATCCGCTGATGCGCAAGTGGTCAAATTTTTGGTGCATTGGCACAATACCTTTACCCACATCTTTGGTGGTGTCTATCAAATCCATCAAAAATTGGGCATTGGCAAAATTGATACTCAATAGCAACAAGAAAGCCCAACAGAACAATCTTTTTGCAAAATCAAAATAACTTTTATTTAACATAATCAAAAGACATTAACACAACATTATTCAATGTTACCAAATTGTTACCAAATATAACAGTTGGCAATTCCGTTATAATCCCCATAATTTTGCGAACTAATACACTAATAATGGGATTAAATAGCATTGGCAAGATTTTCATGCCTAAAAACAAAATCTTTTACGAGTTATTTGAACAAGTAGCCGACACTGTTTTTGAAATTTCTATTGCACTTAAAAAAGTAGTGAATGAACCAGACAAAGATAAACGTGCCCCATTAATAAAAATGGTAGAAGACCTAGAACATCGCAACGATGACCATACCCACCGCATCTTTACCGAATTAGGACGCAATTTTATCACTCCTTTTGACAGAGAAGATATCCATTATCTTGCAACCGCTTTGGACGACATCTGCGATTACATCTACAGCACTGCTAAAAAAATCAACTTTTACAACATCAATCCAAACGATATTGGCATTCAAAAAATGGCCGATTTAATTGAATTAAGCTGTAAAGAAATTAAAACGGCTGTTTATGGCTTAAGAGATATGAAAAACTTACGTCAAATGACAGAGGCTTTGGTAAAAGTAAACAGCATTGAAAACCAAGCCGACGACGTATTCGATATGAGCATCGATATTCTGTTTCAACAACAAAACGATGCCAAAGAGGTGATTAAAATGCGAGAAATATACCAAGTAATGGAAACCGCTACCGACAAGTGCGAAGACGCTGCTAATGTAATAGAAAGTATTATTATTAAATACGCTTAACGTTGTTCTCTCCGTATCAATTGCAGTAATCGCTTACTGCAATTTTTGTTTCTATCATTCACTATTAATACATATTTATGTTCACGTTGCTTATTGTTATCATAGCATTAGCGTTGGTGTTCGACTATATTAACGGATTTCACGATGCAGCAAATTCAATTGCTACTATTGTTTCAACTAAGGTACTAACACCCTTTCAAGCGGTATTATGGGCTGCCTTCTTTAATATAATTGCTGCACTCATTTTTGATTTGCACGTAGCTGACGCTGTTAAAAGTATTGTAAACGAAAAAGCAATTGATTTATGGGTAATTCTTGCCGGCTTAGTGGCTGCCATTTTCTGGAATTTGTTTACATGGTGGTTTGGAATACCGTCAAGTTCATCGCACACCCTAATGGGAGGCTTGGCAGGCGCGGCTATTGCAAAAGCAGGTTTAGCCGGTTTGGGTAATGTTGCTAAAATATACACCACCATCGGTTTCATTTTTGTGGCCCCGTTGATAGGAATGATTGTGGCATACATTATTACCATTATCATTATACACATTTGTAAAAAAAGCAACCCTTATAAGGCCGACTTATGGTTTAAGAAACTGCAATTGGTTTCTAGTGCTGCATTTAGCGTAGGTCACGGTGCTAACGATGCCCAAAAAGTAATGGGCCTTATAGCTGCCGCTATTTTGGTATATGTAAATGCTACCTATACCCACGGAGAGCAAGTGCCCGATTGGCTTTTCATCAAAATGGAAAAAGTGATGAAGAATGGCAAAATGGTAGAAAAAATACAAGATATACCCTTGTGGATTAAGGGCTCGTGCTATGCGGCTATTGGTATTGGAACAATGAGCGGTGGCTGGAAAATTGTAAAAACAATGGGCACCAAAATAACCAAGGTAACCCCTCTAGAAGGTGTTGCTGCCGAAACAGCCGGTGCACTTACGTTATATTTAACACATGCTTTGGGTATACCCGTATCTACCACACACACAATTACCGGATCTATTATTGGTGTTGGTGCTACCAAACGCCTTAGTGCGGTTCGTTGGGGAATTACCGTAAGCCTTATGTGGGCTTGGGTGGTTACCATACCGATATCAGCTGCAATGGCCGCCGGGGCTTATTACCTCATTAAATTATTCGTGTAATCTCACCTAAAAAAGCTAAAAATTCAATACAATCCTTTACTTTGTAGCTCAAATCAGTTTATGAAAAAAATACTAGTAACGGGTGGTTGCGGCTATATTGGTTCGCATACAATTGTAGATTTGTTTGAAAATGGCTTTGATGTAGTATCAGTAGACGATAATTCGCGCTCTACCAAATACGCACTAAAAGGCATTAAAGAAATTACCGGCAAAGACGTAAAACATTACGAAGTAGATTTAAAAGACTACGCCGCTACAAAAACAATTTTTGAAGAAAATAAAGACATTGTAGGCATTATTCATTTTGCTGCTTACAAAGCTGTTGGAGAAAGTTGCGAAATACCCGTAAGTTACTACGAAAACAATATGGTTTCGCTGATTAACCTGCTGAAATGCGTGGAAGCTTACCAAGTTAAGTATTTTGTATTTTCATCTTCTTGTACCGTATATGGCAATCCGGATCCTGAAAACATTCCGGTAACAGAGTTAACTCCTACCAAGCCAGCCGAAAGCCCTTATGGTGCTACCAAACAAATGGGCGAACGCGTAATTACCGACTTCTCTAAAGTGTCTAATGCGAACGCCATTTTGTTGCGCTACTTTAACCCGGTTGGTGCGCACCCTTCCAATGCTATAGGCGAATTGCCACTAGGTAAACCCATGAATTTGGTTCCGGTAATTACCCAAACCGCCATTGGAAAACTTCCTAAAATGCATGTTTGGGGTAGCGACTATGATACCCGTGATGGAAGTTGCTTGAGAGATTACATCCATGTTTGCGATATCGCTAGAGCACACACACTTGCATTGGAATACCTTATTACCGGTAAAAATAAAACCAAGTGCGACATTTTTAATTTAGGTTCCGGCAATGGGGTTACTGTATTAGAAGCTATCAAAACTTTTGAGGCCGTAAGTGGCGTATCTCTTAATTATGAAATGGGGCCGCGCCGCAGTGGTGACGTAGTAGCAATTTATGCCAATAATGAATATGCCGTAACACAACTTGGTTGGAATCCTAAATACAACATTACCGATATGATGCGTACTGCATGGGAATGGGAATTGAAAATTCAGAAAGAAAGTGATGCCATGAAAGCATAAATACGCTTATCAACTGTAAAAACATCTACTATCTTCAACATTAACGTAAACTGTTAAGACAAAATATTTCATTAAAAAGCTGACGTTTGTCGGCTTTTTTAATGAAATGCTAGCCCCCGTAAATCGGTTAAATTTAAATGCAAAATCAGCAGTTCATTTTCAACATCATCTACCTTCAATATTGAAAAATTTGATGATGGTACGCATGTTGTTACAACCGATTTCTTCACCCATCAATTTTTGTTAAACGTAGCTGTAAATTGGTCAATAGAAAATGTGAGCCCTTTTTTAAACCGCTCTGCGTTATTGTTATTGATGGCTTTAAATATTTCAAATCCGAAATTAAAGTCTGCCAAAGTAGCTCCTGTTAAATTGGCCCGCATCATTTGAGGACCATTGCCATCTGTATAATAAAAATATCGTCCATAAGCAGCCCCTTGCGGACAAATAAAATTCATTAAACTAAGGATATCGATATTACCCGGATTAGTGCTTGGCACTTTTCGTACAAAGTTGATAATGATGTTGTTATTGGTAAAATATTGTCTGCCATACAAATAATAAACTACGCTATCTACCAACAAAGAGTCTTCGTAAGCATTGGTTGTAGGATTGATCCATTTTAATCGTTCTCCCGCCGGACCATTACTACCGGATTTGTTTAGCCAAATCATCATAGCCAAATAGTTGCCGCCGGTATCGGTTAAAGTACCGGGTTTATCAAAATAAATATCATAGGAGGAATTGTGTGTAACTACTATTCCTGCGGCTGAGGCATCGGGTATTGTAACGATTGGGGCAGAATTGAGCGTTGTTATACTTTCGTACAACCCGCTAATTGCAACTTGTATTTTAGGATACGGAAGACAACTGCCGGTTTTATTGCCAGGATGATAGGTTTGTACGCGCATACTCAAATTGGTATTTGGAGCAACAGGCAAACGAGCATCAATATCTTGCCATCCACTATCTATAGCATTATTTCTACCCGAAATATTTTGAGCAAAACGCACAACTGCATTTTTTCCATTGGGCATTGTGTAATTTCTACTATATCTTTCCAAATAGGCATTTGCTAATTTCCCTGACAGTGTATC